>JAYVJI010000489.1:0-5679 GCA_043769435.1 Verrucomicrobiota bacterium | reverse complement strand
ATTCCGAATTCCAAACGCCAAGAGTGGTGGTCAAATCACGGAGTCGGCACATTCCGGGTTGAGCAAAACGCAGGCGGGTGCTGATTGTAGAAATGTTACATGAACTCAAATCACAAGTCCTAGAGGCGAATCTCCGGCTGCCGTCTTCGGGACTCGTGACCCTGACATGGGGAAATGTCAGCGGGCTGGACCGCGGGCGCGGGCTCATGGTCATCAAGCCCAGCGGCGTGCCCTATGGATCGCTGCGGGATGATGACATGGTGGTCATGGATCTCACCACGGGCCGCGTGGTGGAGGGGAAGCTGCGGCCATCCTCGGATGCCGCCACTCACCTGGTGCTTTACCGCTCCTTCCCGGCCATCGGAGGAGTCTGCCACACGCACAGCCCGGCAGCGACGGCGTGGGCGCAGGCGGGCAGACCGCTGCCTTGCTACGGCACCACCCATGCAGACCACTTTTACGGCACCGTGCCGGTGAGTCCATTCCTCACCGAAGCAGAGGTGGCGCAAGGTTACGAAGAAGCTACTGGCCATAGCATAGCCGCACTTTTTCAAAGGGAAAAGATAGACCCCGTGGCAGTTCCCGGAGTGCTCCTGCAAGGCCACGCGCCCTTCACATGGGGCGGCCATGCGCTGGAGGCGCTGGAGGCCAGCATCGCTCTGGAAAAGTGTGCCGCCATGGCTTCCCAGATGCTGCTCCTCGCGCCGCACGCCACGCCTTTGCCCCAGCATATTCTGGACAAGCACTACCAGCGAAAGCACGGCCCCGCTGCTTATTATGGACAAAAAGGAGACCACTGAAATCAGGCTATGCGTGGCGCTTTCCAACGATTCACTCTGAAGAGCTATGAACCCGCCTTCGTCGCCAGGCTGGGTGCCGCGATCATCGGGCTGGGGATCCTCGTGGCGGGCATTCTGGCCAGTGTTCGTGGGGGGGCTGAGACTCACCCGCTGTCGCCGCTGCATCCACAGTTGGAAGCGATCACTGACCGGCGGCACATCCCGGAACTCATGGCCGTGCTGCGCACCCAACTGCCGGACGCTCTGCTAGGCACTGACAAAGCGCAGGCACTCCTGCCAGAAATGCTGGAGGCATATTCCGGGGTGCTCACCACGACGGAAAGGCGCATCATCATGGATGGATGGGAAACCATGGCCACGGGTGACCTGAGGCTGCCCGAGACGATCTCCCCGTTTTCCAAAGCAGCTGCTGCGGAGCCGGTTTCAGCGGTGCTTTGCAGCGTGGAAGGCATGTTGCTGGCTGCCGCCCGGCGCGGTGATGAGGCGCTGGCCGCATGGCGACGGGGCGCGGCAGATCCTGCGGCCGGCCCGGAATGTATGCTGGAGGCTTTGCGCTATTGCTTGAGGGAAGGCCGCCGGGAGGAGTTCAAGAAACTGTACGCACTGCCCGGCTGGCGGGAGGCCATCCTCCAGCAGGACTCGCCTCAAGGGTCCATCTGCGCTGCTGCATGGGACTTCAAAGGCCTGATGATAGACGGCCTGCAGTCCCTGCGGCACTCATTTCGCTCGCCCTTTATGCTCGCCTTGGCACTGCTGGGCGGGCTGACGTGGTTTGTTGTCATATTCCGCGTGACCGGGGTCCCATTCCGGCTATGGTGGCTGGGCCTCGCCGGAGTCATCGCTGGAGTTTTCAGTATCGCCCTCACGACTGCCTTTATCACTCTGCAGGAAACGCACAACACCCTCGTGCAAAGCCGGCATCAGGTGGACGCGCTGGTATTCTGGATGGCTGGCGTCGGGCTGAGGGAGGAGGCGGCAAAGTTGATTTGCTTTCTCCCGCTCCTCCTGTTGTTGCGGCGGCGCTCGGCTGCAGAGGCCCTGGCCACAGCATCCTGTGTGGGGCTGGGCTTTGCGGTGGTGGAAAACATGGACTACATCGCGGATGGGGGATCGCTCCTCTCCCGCCACATGAGCGCTAATTTGATGCACCTCGCCCTAACTGGTTTTGCCGGATGCGCCGTATTCTGTGCGCTGCACTGGCCGCGGCATTTTCTGCAGCGGGGCCTCCTAGTGCTCATCGGCGCAGTGGTCATACATGGCGCTTGGGATTGGCTCATCGCCCACCCGGACGTCAGCAACGGAGACAAGGGCTATGTGTTGTTTTTTGGTCTCGCCTTCATCCTCATCGCCTGGATGCACGAGGCCCGGCGGTGTCGCCAACTGGTGCCGCCGGGGATGCCTGCATGGGCGGCTTTTGTTTACGGCAGCGCCCTCATCGTGGCGACAGGCCTGGTGGGTTCCGCCGCCCAGGATGGTCTCCGGGCAGCAGTGCTGGTGAATCTGCAGCCCGCTCTCCAGAGCTTCACTGTGGCTGCGGTCATGGTCTGGCAGATGCGCAGACTCAGCCACGGCTGACCGCCACAGCCACAGCCACAGCCCTAGGCACTCGCCATTCCTCATTCCTCATTCCTCATTCCTCATTCCTCATGCGCCCGGCACGGTGAATACGCTGCATTTTCTGCGTGCAAAACCCCACAATGCTCACACGGTGGAGCATCACCATGAAACATCAGCCCACTGTCCGCTCCATCATTCTGACCTGCATTACTGCGGGCGCCTGCCTCACCCCGCTCTGTTTTACGCAGGCGGAAAAGCCCCAGACGCTGCCGGCCAAGGCAGAGTCCCCGGCTGCGGCTGAGGACATGGTCGCCGCAGCTAATACCTTCCTCGCGGCGCTGGATCCAGACCAGAAAGCCAAGGCATCGTTTACCATGGAAGACACCGAGCGCCTCAACTGGCGCTTCGTCCCCATCGAGCGCAAAGGCATCACGCTGGAGGAAATGCGCCCTGAGCAGGACCACCTAGCCATGGCGCTGCTGGGCAGTATCATGAGCAGTGACGGCATCCGGAAATCCGCGACCATTATGAGCCTGGAGAGGATCCTCTGGGAACTGGAAAACCATGCGGCAAAACGGAATCCGGAAAACTACCACATCCTCATTTTTGGTCAGCCCACCATGGACGGCCAGTGGGGCTGGCGCTTTGAAGGCCATCACTTCTCCTGCAATGTCACGCTGTCCGGCGGCAGACTGGTGAGCATGACTCCTTCCTTCATGGGGGCAAACCCCGGCATCGTGCTGGATGGGCCACGCAAAGGCCTGCAACTCCTAGGAGAAGAGGAAAACGCAGGCCGCGCACTGGCAAAAACCCTGACAGATGAGCAGAAAAAGGACGCCCTCCTAGCCGGCGATCCCCCCGCCGACGTCCTCACAGCCGAAAAACAGCGCGTTGAGCCACTGGCCCCGGCAGGCCTCTCTTCGGCAAAACTTACCGAGGCGCAGCGCGGCCTGCTCTGGAAAGTGATAGGCACCTACATCGGCCGGTTCCGCCCTGAACTCGCGGATACCGTAGCCGTCCGCCTTCGCAGCACCGGTCAGGATTCCCTGACATTCGCCTGGTCCGGCGGCATGGAGCCGGGGAATGCCCACTACTACCGCGTCCAGAGCCCGGATTTCCTTTTCGAGTACGACAACACTCAGAACAACGCGAACCATCCCCACGCCGTCTGGCGTGATTTTGAAGGCGACTTCGGTATAGACATTCTGAAGCAGCACCTCAAGGAGACTGACGGCAAATAATCAGATGCGATTTCTACACAATTCGGGTGTATTTTGTAATTGCATTCTCTCTCTCCGGTGCATGCGTTCGTTTATTACTATATGAAAATTCTTCTCAGCCTCGCCTCATTCCTTTGTGCCCTCAGCGTGCCTTCCTCGGCGGCCCTGCTGTGGATGGACAACTTCACATCGGCGAACACCAACAACTTTGACGGAGCATTCGGGCCTGACGGAGTGACGATGGCCGGTCGTTTGTCTGGGAGTGAATCAGGAAATACGACCTTCCGCTCATGGGGCTTCCAACAGTCCATCAACAATAATCAGCTGCTCCTGCCTCAGGGGGGAAATGGGGTGCGCTTCGGAGGCCAAACCACACGTTTTGACTGGGCAGGCGGGACTTCAGGTCCAGCCATCCTTGCTGCCGGCGGGTTTGTCGTTGGCTTCGACTGGATCCCTCAGGACGATACCAACAACGAGTGGGTCTCTTTCTAGGTGGGCACCATCAATAACGACACCGGTAACTTGACTGACGCTGGCACTGATCACGGCATTCTCTTCCGTAATAACGGTGGCACCGAGCGTTTTGACAATGGCAGCAACCTCGGTGCCGGCGGCAGTTTCACCACAACACCCGGCGGCACTGCCCGCTTGGTGCAACTCACCTACACGTTCACCTCATTCGCAGATGGATCACCCGTGAATGTGGTTGCTAGGCTGAACGGATTTCAAGTGGCCAGCGATAATTTCACATGGGACGGCAATTCCGGTCAAATCCGCATGGAAATAGGCAATGGCGTGAACAACACACGCATCGACAACTTCAGCATTAACACCGTGCCCGAGCCCTCCTCTGCGCTGGTACTGCTCGGGGCGCTGGGCCTAATGAGCCGCCGCCGCCGTTAATTGGCCGCATGGCCAGCGCCAGTATGGCTGGCAGTCCACAATGATCATCCGTTCCCGGGACTGAGGGAAGGATGAAGAAGTCTGGCCCTTTCGGCAGCCGTTCAAGTGCTTACAAAAAGTTAGGCAATAAACTTCTACGCGGCGCTTTCATGCCGTGCGATCCGACCAGCAGACTCTGACCTTCCCTTCATTAAGCCGCCTGACCGAGGCTGCGTGGTTTCGGCATTTTATCCTCGCGGTCATCGTGCTGGCGGGGATCGTGGTGGGAGTGGAGACGAGTCGGCCGCTGATGGAAAAATATGGCCCGCTGGTGCTGACGGTGGATTGGATTATCATGGGCGTCTTTGTGGTCGAGCTGGTGCTCCGGATGGCGGCGCGGCTCCCGCGGCTGGGGGATTTTTTTCGTGACCCGTGGAACGTTTTTGATTTTGTGATTGTGGTGGTGTGCCTGCTTCCCGTGGGCGGACACTTCGCTGCGGTGCTGCGGCTGGCGCGGGTGTTGCGGCTGTTGCGGGTGGTTTCGGCCTTGCCGCGACTGCAATTTCTCGTGGCCGCGCTCTTCAAGAGCCTAGGCTCCATGGGTTATGTGGGCGTGCTGCTGCTGCTTCTGTTTTATATTTATGCGGTGATCGGCATTTCTCTTTTTGGGGCGGGTGATCTGGAAAACTTCGGCTCCATCCCGGTGACCATGCTTACGCTCTTCCGCATCATTACGTTGGAGGGCTGGGTGGAAGTCATGAATGCTCAATTCGCCGCCGGCGTGAACAGCGCGGCGGTGGTCACCTACTTCATTTCCTTCATCCTGATCGGCACCATGATCATGCTGAATCTCTTCATCGGCATCATCCTCAATGGCATGACCGAAATGCAGGCCGAGTCCGACGAGCGCCTTGGCGTGGATGGACTCGCGGCGATGGAAAGCCACCTCAAGGCCCTGCAGCAGGAAGTCGCCAAGCTGCGCGCCCAATCTCGACATCAACCATGAAAACGTTCGCCCTCACGGCTCTCGTCATCGCCTTCTACATCCTGCATCAGGATGTCTGGAACTGGCGCGAAACCACACCACTCATCCTTGGATTCCTGCCAATTGGCCTCGCCTATCATGTCGGGTATTCGCTCTGCGCAGCGGGCGTCATGGCCTTGTTAGTAAAATTCGCATGGCCCAAGAACTTGGACTCGGATGCCTCTCCATCTTCATC
>JAYVJI010000488.1:0-3341 GCA_043769435.1 Verrucomicrobiota bacterium | reverse complement strand
CAGGAACCGCAATGGGGGCTGGCGGGGGCATCAGGGTCTAGCTTTAGCGTCGTGAGGATTTCTCCGAGAAAAAACCACGTGCCCAGCCTTCGGTGGATTTGCACGGTGCTTTTCCCGTTCCAACCCAGCCCGGAAGCGGTAGCCCAGGATCGCTCCAACACGGGGCCGGTATCCACATAGAGGCGCTGCGTGCCCCCTGCCTGCTCCATGGCTTGGCACAGGTCCCGCAGCTTCCTGTCCAAGATGCCATGGTAATCATCCCCCCACGCATACCTCGCGATGATGCCCCTTGCCCCAGTGGCTTCATTATATGGCACAGGCTGCCGGTAATAGTTTTGCGCCACCACGAGGATACTGCGGACCCCGGGCATGACCTCACGCGGATCACGTCGCCGGTGTGGCCGGTCCGCCAGCCACTCCATGTCTCCGTGTTCTCCATTATCCAGCCACTCATCCAGCCGCGCAGCATGCGGCGCGGGGGATTCCGCTCCGGCTATGCGGCAGTCATCCAGTCCCAGCCGGGAAGCGATGAGCTTCAGGTCTGCGCTGGTCATGTGGCGCAGCTGAGAGTTGAGGAAATGATACTAGAAACGATAGCCCACACCCGCACCGATGCTCCAGCTGCTGGCATCAATCCGGGAGGAGGTGAGGCCATTGGAAATCGTGAATGGGCTTACATAATCATAGCGGCCCCACATTTCAAAATACCATGCATCTTCGTCATCAAGGTCCCATGTGACGGTGCCCTGAGCTGAGGCGCCGAAGCGAACCTCGGTGCCAGAATCACGCCAGACGCGGTGGCCCACATTCGTGCCCGGAAGGCGGGGGCTGTTCACATTGGCCCCTTTTCCGCCGCCCGCATTGCCTGCATTTCCGCCAGCCCCTGCACCTGCGGAGGCTCCCGTGGTATTGACGGCCAAGGCGGCACCCGAACTGGTTGACCCAGCGATCAGACCGCCGCCGATGGTGCGGGTAGGGTTGCTGCCATTCCCGGACTTTCCACCAAAGGTATTTCCTTCACTGAAGTCATCCGTGACAATCAAGCCGCCTCTGCCCTTAAAATTCACACTGTCCACCAAGACAGACCCCGCTTCAAAATTGGTGAGTCTGCGGGCGTCCACGGTGGTGGCGAGGTCATAATTGAAGACATTGAGCGTAGGCCCCGCACTCAATGACAAATGAAGCTTTTCATTCACATCCCATGTAAATGTGAGGGGGATGCCCATACTGTGGAGGCTGACGTCCAGATCTGTGCGGACGAAGGTGGCGATTCTGCCGCGCTCCTGCTCCACGCCTTGCAGTCCCTGTTGGGGCTTACGCCCGCGCATGAAAGCCACCACTTCCGGACTGGCTCCTTCATCACGGAGTTTGTTCGCCAGTGCCTCCGCGTCAAAAATGACGGTGGCACCGGGATCGGCGATATCCACGCCCTCCAATTCATTCGAATCATAGAGGAAGAAGTGGCGGTCAAACCGCTCTAGGCCACTGTCCAGCCTGCCGAGCCTCGTGCCGCTGTCCATTTCTGCGGAGGTGTACATATACGACAGACCGGCAGATGCGCTCTTATTGTCTTTTCTGTAAAACTCGAAATCGGCCCTCACATACGGGCTGATGCTGCCGTCCGAGTCATCGTTATTCAGGGAAATGCTGTTGAGCACTTCGCGCTGGGAGTAGTCGTCACTGTGGAAGAGTACCTGCTGATTCCGTTCTGCAAAGCTACTGTCCGGGTTGACGGTGCCGCCGGTCCTCTTGGCTGTGCCGGGACGGGCACCTCGCCCGGACTGGCTGCGGACCTTGCCATCCGCATAGGTGGCATCCCGCGCGCTCGTGGCTATGTTGAGGTCACCCACATCTTCGGTGGGGGTGTATTGGTCTAGGGCTCTCGCCAGAATAGGTATGCTGGAGGTGCTGAAGGTGGCATCAATGCTGCGCCAGCCGATGCCGCTGGTGACGCGCCAGCCGGACTTGGGTGTCAGCTCAGGAAGCAACGGTGTCTTGCCCTTTCCAGAAACGTCCTTGCCGCTGCCCCCACCACCCTGGAGCGCCTGCCGCAGTGACTGCCGCTGCGGATAAAGCTGGTCTCCTACTTTTACCATGGCGCTGAACCACATGCCATCGTCGGCCCGGTCAGAACCGTCCCGGATGGAATCGCCTAGATCCTTGGCGTAGCTGGCCCCGAAGACAAGGGTGATATTGTTTGTCAACAGCACCGGAATGTCCAAGCCGAGTTCTGCATGATTCCAGCCGGTGTTGTCTCCATTGTAGGAAAAATCGTAGGCTATTTTGGCACGAGGCACGACCTCAATAGAAAAATTACCTTTGCGGTAAAGCGGGGGAATGCCTTTGGCCCGTGCGCTGAGTTCAGCGTAACTGCCGTCAAAGCCATCAAAGTCCCAAGCGTAACTCAGCCCGAAATCAGCATACTTGAATCCTTTATAACTCAGGCCCAGATTCAGTTCTGTAGTGCTGTCCGTCTCCCAAAAACCGCCGTCTGAAAACCGGTAGTGAGAGAGCCCGACAGAGCCGGCAAAGCCATTGCCCAGAACGCGGCTGTAGCTCAGCCAAAGGTCCGTTTCTGAATACCGCTCTTTGGACGGAAGGTTGAAATTATCAAAGCGGGAAAGCCGCGGGTCCACGACTCCATCGCGCCCCACAAGGTTGGGCTCTACCTGGCGGGCTGCCCGGTTTGTCAGCTGAGCATCCAGCGCCTCAATGTAGCCCGCGCCAAAATTCCATGACCCATTGTGCCCATCCTCGTAATTCAAAGAGAGCCGGGTGCTGGAAATTCCACTTGGAGCATCATCGGGAGAGATCCGGTCGAGAACATCCAGCCCGCGGAAGTAGAACTTGCTTGCCCATTGAGTATCGGCAGAAAAAGTGAGTGACGAAGCGGCGGCGGCGGCGGCGGCGGCGGGCGGTATCACTTCTTTACCGGCGATGTCCGGTGCTTCGATATCGGGAGTCGGCTCAGGGTCAGGCTGATGTTGCGGTTCTGGCTCCGGTTTCTCCTTTCGTTCCTTCTTTGGATTCGATGTCCGATCAGGCTTCTTAAATTTACCACGCTGAATTTTGGGTTCATCGTCGGATTGGGATTTTTTTGGTCCTTTCTTTACTATCTTAGGCTTAGGCTGCTGGGCAGGTTTCCTCGCCACCGCCGGAGTTTTCGGAACAGAAATCTGTGCGACAGAGATCCCCCCCTTGGAATCACTGCTTGCAGCTGCGATGCGGGCCCTGATTGTTTCCTCCATTTCAGATAACTGAGGTGCCCAAGCGAGTGAGGACAAGGCTGAAGCGCGGACGCTGGCTGTGCTCATGACTAGATTTGCTGCAATGAGGCAAAC
>JAYVJI010000487.1:0-3743 GCA_043769435.1 Verrucomicrobiota bacterium | reverse complement strand
TGCTGTTTGCGTGCATCAATTGCTGGCTTCGTCCGGTGGGCTTTCCATAGAGGCCATGAAAAGACGGGCTGCTTTTCTTAATGGCATATTGCTGCTCCGTGCCGGGCACGCCGGTGACGCCCATAATTGCTTTGCAGAAGCGCGGGTCGGCCTGATCGGGCCTGATGCGGTGTTGGACCGCTTCTCGGCCCAAGCGGCGGAGATGGCGGCCAGAGATGCCGCGAAGGCACCTGCTCCCGCCTCAGAAATACCGCTGGTCTCCCTGCCTCCCCGGACCAAGCCCCGGCGACAGAAACAACCCCGTCGCTGAATAGACGCCTTCCCGGAACATGGCGAAAATTGACTACCCGGAAGAAATCCGCTCCCTCATCAGTGAACTGAAGCGACTGCCGGGCGTGGGGCCCCGCAGCGCTGAGCGCGTTGCGCTGTGGATGCTCCGCAGCAGGCAAAACCCCGCGCAGGATTTGGCCGCAGCCCTCTCCCGGGCAGCAGAGCAGGTCACCCTCTGCAGCAGTTGTGGATTCTTTGCCAGCCGCGCGGCGGGCTGCCTGATTTGTCAGGATACCACCCGTGAGCCATCCCTCCTCTGTGTGGTGGAACAAAGCACGGACATCCTCCCGCTGGAGCGCACCGGGGCCTTTCACGGCCAGTACCACGCCCTCCATGGGCGCATCAGTCCGTTGGATAATATCGGCCCGGATGACCTCCGCATAGCCCCCCTGATCCAGCGCGCCAGAGCTGGCTCCCTTGTGGAAATACTCCTCGCCACAGGCAGCGATGTCGAGGGCGAAGCCACTGCGCATTTCCTCGTGAGTCTGCTCAAAGAGGCCGCCCCAGGTATCAGGATCACCCGGCTAGCCCAGGGATTACCCGCAGGAGGCGGATTGGAATCCGCAGACGAACTGACGCTCTACCGCGCTATTCAGGGAAGAGGCACCATATGATTCGCTGGCTGAGCCACTGCATTCCTTCGCTCCTTCAATTTCCCGAAATTCTTTCGAAGAGAGGCCTTGCTATTCTTCACGCAGACTGTAATTGTTCTACATTACTGTCATGGGGGCGTTCCGGTTTCGACTGATAATTGGAGGCGCAGGCAGCATGCCGCGGATGATTCGTTGGCCGCGTTAACAATCCGGATCAAAACAAACAAACGCGAACTCTAACGAGCTAGCCCTCGCTGCTTAATTGACAGTGACGTCTTCTGTAGAATGTCTGATACTACAGGGGGCGACTACCATCAGGCTGGCTGGCTGGCCGGATACCCGGGCCGAAGGCGAGATCTTACAGGGTGTTCGGGTTGGTGGATTTTGCCACTGGAAGCCATCCGCCCTAAATCAAATCAGTGGATAAGCATGTAGAGACCTTCGCCAAAGGTTGTTAGGACAGGGGTTCGATTCCCCTCGCCTCCACCAGTATTTCATTATCAACCGCCACCTCCCAACAGGGCAGGGGCGAATACCGCGCTGCCGGTAACGGAGAACCCTTGATTGATTGACAAGAGAAGTCTGTCCAACTCTTTGCCGAGGGCTTGCGCGAGGTGGCTTTTGCCCACGCTGGGGGGGGGCGATGAGCAGGATGTCTCGTGCCTGGGTGATGAACTGCCCGTTTGTGTTAAGATAAGACCCCCAGTCCATACCGAGCCATCAGCCTTCAAGGCAAGCGTGTGCCAAATCCTAACAATGCTGAAATCGCGGCGCTGGGATTCAGCGCGCCCGCCAGATGCCCTCGCGCTTCTTCTTTGCTTTGGCAGCTTCCTTAGTCAGGATGCTTTCCGCGGCTGACAGGGAAGTGCCGTCCGGCAGGGCGGTACCGGTGGTGTGGATACGGGCCAGCCCTTTCTGAGCGAGGAGGAAGGCCAGATCCTTGCCACTGCCACCGGGCGTGACGATGGCGTAGTAGCGTTGGCTTTCGTATACCTGTTCCCACCTTGTCTGAACTGTGAAGGGCGCAGCGCGGAGGAGGGCGAGGGTAAATTCTGCGGCGGCCTGGCCTCCTGCCTTGGTCTCCTCCACGGAGATGCCTCCGAAGTCCCGGGCCTGATCCTTGAGCCGCTCGCCATTCACGCTGGTGAGTTCTTTTTCAGGGCAGTCTGCGAAGTAAAGCCGGAAGACATGGCGCCGGCCGCCGTGCATAACAGAAAAGCTGTCGCCATCGTTCCGCCGGTCTTCCGTGAGGGTGCATCCGCTCAGGGTTTCCCATGTTCCATCCCGGCCGGTCGGCGGGAGGGGAGACACCGCCATGTGCTGAACAAGCAGGGCGAGCGCCGCGAGGACTGCCAGCCACGGCAGCAAGTGTCGCAAGCGGCGCTCCCAGATCCCGCTCATTTCCCTGCTTTCGCGAGGCGCACTACCTCTCTGTAGTTTGCTCGAAAATGTTGAGCGAGATCACGCACGAGTCCTGCGGTTTTCAGAGCGTCTCTGGCACTCAACAACGACGCGATGTCTTTGCGGACGGTCGTGTATTCCATCCCAGTCATGTCATCAAATAGTGCAGTGGCTTGAGGTGGGAAACCGGCATCAATGAGGGCGCGCCAGGCGTGCTTTAGTTCCTCATGCGTATCTATACACATGGCCCTGACGATGGTCCGCGTGGCGTTGAAGAGATCAGCAGTCCATTGTGGCTGGTATTGGAAGGCCGCGCCTGGATCGTAGGGGCGCAGCGCGGGATCAGCAGCCAGAGCGTAGTTTTCCTCGGTGTAGTAATCGCGCCGGACCGGCATATTCCGGAGGGCGCGAATCTTCGGGCCGCCGGGAGCACCTGCTTTCAGTCCCCAGATTTTTTGACCCTCCGGAGAAAGTATCCACTCGATAAACAAGTGAGCCAGGCCGGGATTTGGCGCGCCGCGCAGCAGGGCTACCGGTTGCGGGCTGATGATCGTTTCACCGGCTGGGGCGGTGAAGCTGAGCCGGCTGCTGCCATGGATCGCGCTGAGTCGCTCTACAAAGTTGCGGCCGTAAAAATCGACACACATGCCTGCCAGGGCTTCGCCTTCGCTGACATCAAGCGGAATCTTGTTAGAACTGTCCGTCCAGTAACGGGCATTGGCACCGATGCGGCGCAGGAGGCGCAGGCCGCCGGTCCATCCTTCGGCGATCGCGGCGGGCTCCTCCGGTGTTCCGGCGGCCTTCAATTCTGTGATGGTTCTGTGGATGGTGGTTTGTACGATGATGTCAAACATCGCCGCCACGGTGCCGCTTTTGGTGGGATCGGAGAGCGCGATCTGGTTCTCGTAGGCCGGGGCCGCGAGATCTGCCCATGTCGCCGGATTCTTCAAGCCTCTGGCGGCAATGGTATTCCCGTTGAAGCAAATCCCAAATGCAGAGAGGCAGGTGCCGACCCAGCAAAGGTCCTTGTCCTGAAGCGGCTGACCGGAGAGGGTGGCAGGGATGACAGCGTCGGTGAACCAGTCCGGATGTGCCTTCCGCACGGCTGCCGGACCGTATTGTCCTGATGGATCAACGGCCACAATGTAGCCCGCTTTTTTCAGACCGTCATAATCGATCGGCCCTCCCCCCAGCATTAGGTCCATGCGGCAGGAAACATCACTCTGAAGCCAAGCCTTGCGGGCCGGCGAGTCGCTTTTGGCGTCCGCGTAGAGTGTTGCGAAGTCTTTTTGCCATGGTGTTTTTTCGCGGGCTTTCCAGTAGTCCTCAAGGCCTGCGGCATACTCCGTATTGATGACGCGGGTGATTTCCGTAGTGCCGCCGGGAACGCGCCAGTCGAGGATGACAGCGCGTTGATGC
>JAYVJI010000486.1:0-1710 GCA_043769435.1 Verrucomicrobiota bacterium | reverse complement strand
CCACGATCGCCCTGCGCCGACTCCCCATGGCCAGCACCCTCGCCGCCCTCCTCACCGGCAAACCCCTTCCCCAAGCGGCACCCCGCTAATCAATTACTTCCACTACGAAAGTCGGAATTACGGGCAAAGAAAATTCTAGAAAGCAAGCTCAAGTAACGAAGCTCACCAATAAGGTCCAGCCTATAAAAATCAGTAAAAGAAATGACATTTCTGCGGAGCTTCAAGCCAGTGGGCGGCTTGAAAATGCGCCAAAAAATCTGACACAACGGGTACAATCGATCATATAACATTTTATATTGCCAATTAGGAAACAAGAATTACAATCTGTCGTAGTCTATTCAAATCATTACCGTAAAGATGGCACTCAAGAGGTTGCATTTTTGTTTACCCCTCCACCGAAAGAGGTTCTGCAAGGAATTGTTAAGTCCGCTGCAGATGCTGTAAAAGGTAATTTTAATCCTCAGGAGTATCCGGATGCAGACCATACCGCTCGTGAAATCTTGGAGAAATATATTGATTTGGAAAATGAAAGGCAAGGACTTCTATTGCTTTATCCTGCTAATAAGAGTAGGCCGAGGATCGAATATATTAAAAATGTCCTTACAGATCCATTTGTCAAAATGCCTCAAGGCGATACCTATTCCAGAACTTCAGGCGGGATTACTTTATTCCTAGGAGAAAAAGAAGCGGCTGAACGTTTTTCTCATTTATACCGCACAACGGACGAATAATCGTGGGTTCATTTATTCAGATAGGGATCGACATGAGACTGGCACAATGACGAGCCAGTAGAAAGCAGCCTTTTACCCGATGATCATTCGTAATACTGCTAGGCATTGCCTAAACCTTTCGCGCCGACCTGACCGGCGGCTGCGGGAGTGGAGTCAGTTTCGCAGGGAGGAATTAAAGGTAAAGCGGTTGGAGGCACCGGATGCATTTGCGGTAGCGGAAGCCAGGAGTTGGCGAAACAAAGGCATGAGGGCATGTGCGCTGGCGCATCGCCTAGCCTGGCGGGAGGGGCGGCAAGCCGGGGCGGGTGCGACTCTGGTGTTTGAAGATGATGTGGTGTTGTGTTGCGGGTTTCGGCAGCGGCTGGAGGCGCTAGAGCTTCCTGATGATTGGGGTATTCTTTATTTTGGCTGTGTGATGCAGACTCCCCCTAAACAAAACTCTATCGGACTGCTGCGGATTAGGGGTCCCGTCCTGGACATGCACGCTTATCTGATCCGCAGTGAATTTGCAGCAGAGGTGAGCCGTGAATATGCCGGAGTCTCCTGCCAGCTGCGCAGCGGGATAGGACTCGCGGACAGCGAAGTCGCGAAATACGGTGAGGACTGGTGGAGCCATGCCCCGAAGGAGCGCGGGAAGCAGCGGCGAGAGGCTTCCAATGACACGATGGTCCCACATTATTTTGGACGTTACGCGGCCTACACGGATTTTGATCAGGGAAAGGTGCGCATTTATTGCGAGTGGGAGGCCGTGGAAGTGAGCCCTGGGGTGGTCCACTTCGCCGGGCACGGGAAGGCGGATCCAGCTTATACGAACTGGCTGGACAGGTGCGTGCGGCCTTCCGGTGAACGAGAATTGGAATGCACGAATCACCCGAATTTGCACGAGTAGTTCAGCCGACCCGCACAATCGGGGACGGAGCACTTCCATATGACCGCACCCGGCGTGCGGGCAGTGCCTGCTCCCAGCGGGTCATCTGCC
>JAYVJI010000485.1:0-2998 GCA_043769435.1 Verrucomicrobiota bacterium | reverse complement strand
CAAAGACAATCTTCAATTGGCCGCCGGGCAGGGCATTGATGACAGCGCGGTCATACTTCATCTGCCCTTGCGGTGTGGTGATAGTAACGACGGGCTGGTCATCCGCCTGGGCAATCTCAGAATTAAGCCAGAGGAGCAGGAGTGAAATGGGCAGGATGGAATGCATAATTAAACGGAAAAAACGGAAAGCTAAGTTACGGTGCCGCCGACCTGTTCTCTCACCCGGTTAATCCCGAACCCAAAGAGGAATGCGTTGATTGCATGCGCCTCACGATAGAATCGGTGAGCGCTTTGCTCTACACCTGTTGTTGCCTGAGCGGAACTCAGGGAGAGGCTTTCCAGTGGGCGCGGTAGTAGCGTTTTGCGAAACCGGCAGGGGCAGGGAAGGGGATGTTCAATTCGGAACCGTTGAGGAACCACGTCCCTTCCGGCTGCCAGTTACTGAGGTTTGACGAGCTTTCCAGAGTGTAGATGCGGCCGGCCACGTCCGATAAAGCAAAATTTAAAAAGCCGCCGCTGATTCTTGTTAGCACAGGCCTGCCTACTGTTGTCGGGGCACTGTTGGAGAGGCCTCCGGGAGTGATAGAGGAGATGGTCAGGGCCAGATCAAAGGAGATGTCGCTGCTGGTCAGGCTGTTCTGGCGCACTTCTGCAGCGAGCACATTATTGCCGGGCTGTATCGCAGACGGGTTCAGTTGAATCGTATGCCACGTTTGTTCGTCCGCGCTGGCAACGGAAGCGATCGCCAGATCTGAGGCGGCTGGATTTTCAGGCAGATTATCTACCCAAATGCGGCTGCCGTTGAGAAATAACTGGATGCCGTCGTCGCGGATCACTCTGAGATTCGCTCCGGAAATGGCGATGCCCGCAGGCAAGGAGAAGCTTTTGCGGAACCAGTATGTGCTGTTGCCGGGCGCCAAATAAGTGACCTCACCGTCACCTCCGAATCCGAAACGGGATCGCCCTGTTTTCCAGCCAGCATCGTTGAAAGTGCTGGCAGTCCATGCAGCTAGGGGAGGCGCGGCAGTGTCGAGATACTTCCAGTCCGCGCCGGACCATACGAGGTCCTGCACGACCGTCGGCGAGGCCACTGTGATAGTGGCTGCCGGTGTTGTCAGGGATGTGCTATTGGCCAGGGAAGCTCTCCCGGTTATGGCATACGTGGCCTTCAGTCCGGCTGGCCAAGTATAGCTCCACGGAGTAGTCAGGGCCTCCCCTATCTTCGCCGCGCCTGCAAAGTACTCGACCTTCAGAATGGCCGCAGGCAGAGATTCAAAGGCCACAGCGAGAAACCCCGGATCATCGGAAAGAATACGTGATCCGGCGGAGGGAGATGTCAGCCAAATGGAGGGGCTGACAACCGCAGGCGATTTCAACCCGGTGAGTTCAAGATCAAAGCTGATGTCACTGCTGTTGATGGCGGCCTGATGAACTTCCACGGTCAACTGGTTTTCACCTGCTCTCAGTGAGCTGGCCGGCAGGATGGCTTCCACCGGGGCCTGCTCATCTGCGGCGGCAGCAGAGGCTAGGGAGCTGAAGCCTAATACGCCTGTGGGAAGGTTGTCCCGCAGCAGCTCTATGCGGTTGAGTTGAACGGAGACGCCGTCATCCCGGATGACCCGGAGTCGCAGGCTATCGAATGCCGCAGGATCAGCGACTGTGAACTTCCGGCGGAAATACACCGCAGGAGGTTTGGCGTCAGCGTCGCTGACAAACAAACTGGTGACTTCTCCATCTCCTCCATAGCCGAATCTGGCGGCCCCTTCCGGCCATGTGGTGTCGTCAAAGCTGGTCCTCCCGATCCAGTTAGGCCCCGGGTCAGCTCCCTTGTCAAAATACTTCCACGTATCCCCCCATTTCACCAGTGTGGTGGCTTGCGCGGGCTGGCGTACTGGCAGGTTGATCGCCGGACCGGTAAAAGTGATTCCCGCGCTGTCGGTGGCCACGGCAGTAATGATGTGAGTGCCCGCAGCCGCAGCATTCCACAGGAAACTGAAAGGCCACGCGGTGTCCTCACCTATCTTCACTCCTCCCGCGAAAAACTCCACTTTGATCACGCCCAGGGACTCGCCCGGCAGAGCTTCAGCATGCAGTAAAGGAACAGCCGGCAGGGCCAGTGGCGCAGCGGGAGTGAGGTAGACGCGCCTGGCCCTTGCGGGAGCCGTTGTGCCCTCCAGTGAGAGGTCAAAGCTAACGTCTGAACTGGTGGGACCGTCCTGGTAAATCTCGACGGCGATGGTGTTCCATCCCGGCCTCAGCAAGGAACTCTGGACAGGGCTTTGCTGCCACTGGTTCTCAGCTTCTGCAGGCCCGGCTCCCTGGGCTATCCAGGTGGTGCCTTCCAGCTTGAAGTTGTGCCGGAAAGCCAGGGTCCCATTGAGATAGACCACCGCTGCATCATCGCGGATGAGGCGGCAATGCAGGGCGCTGACTGCAGAGGGATCAGCCAGCGAAAATGTCCTGCGGAATTGAGCTAGGGGAAATTTAGTGCCGGAGGGGCTGATGTTAGTAGCTTCATCGCCCTCGCCATAACCCAGCTGAGCCGGGCCGCTGCTCCAGGCGCTGTCGTTGAAGCCTGGATCCATCCAGTTGGCAGGGGGCGCGACAGTGGAGGCACGGTAGCGCCAAGTGCTGCCCGGAGTGATGAACGCAGTGGGGGGCGGTCCGACTGTGACGCCTGCGGAAGCTGAGGTCAGGGGTGGTCCCACGCTGAAATTTGCCACGACATGCAATGCGTGAATTCCAGCTGCAGGACTCAGCCATGTGGCTGAAAATGGAGGGGCTGACGCTTCGCCGATTTTGGTGGAACCATCGAAAAACTCGACTTTTGTGACTGTGGCGGTCCGGGCCCGCGCTTCAGCTGTCAACGTCACAGCAGGCGTGCCTAGCGGAATGACAGTCCCGTTTTCCGGCGAGGTCAGGTAGGCGGCCTGCGCCCCCGGAGCCGCCGCATCTTGGACTCCCAGTAACTCCGCATCGAATGCTAGGTCACTGCTCG
>JAYVJI010000484.1:0-2132 GCA_043769435.1 Verrucomicrobiota bacterium | reverse complement strand
AGAGCAGTGAGTGGTTTCATATTCTGTGTGTTGTGAAGGGTGGGTCTGGTGTGTGAATGACAGAGAGGGCTGGTCATTGGCCGACCGCGATGGTGCTGCCACCGGAGTAGTCGATGCGCGCTCCGACGTGCGGACCGGAGATGCCTTGTCCGCGCCCCAGCGGGCCTTGCTCGGGGTTGGTGATGGCAAAGTTTTTGATGGTCTCCACTGGGCCTGATTTGGGGATGAACCCCACGCCGCTCTGAGCGCACATCTGCATCGCATGGAATGGCGGGCGCGCTGTGATGAGACACTCTGTCAGGCCGGGAGTCGCGGTAATAGACGCCTTCATCAGGACATTGCCGCTCGTGTCCACGCTGAACCATGGGAAGAGCGCCTTGATCGCCACGGTTCCGCCTAGGATAGACGGCACCGGCACGGAGGAGGCGGTCAGGGGTTCATCAGTAGCGATCAGATCGTATGGCCCGAGTGTGACGCCTGCCGAATCGCGGATGTGGCGCTTGTAGATGACGTGGTATCCACCCGTGATGGTGGCACCGAAGAAGACATCGGACTCGCGCCAGTTCAGATGGTCGTCCACAAGATGAAGGGCGTAAAAACTTGTGAAGAATTTGGGCGGTCCCAATAAAAATGGTGCGGCAATGCCGATGCGGGCGATCTGCGCGTAGTTGGTGCCGGAGGGTGATAGGTGCATCCAGCACCAAAGACTGCGGGTTCCGGGGAGCACCGGCCCCGGACGGTTGGTGTTCGGAGGATTCCCCCGCATGTTGCTCATCTGCCATGCCACGGTCGGGTTGACGTTGGGACCGCCGGCGATGGCCATCAGGTTTGGGTGGAACGTGCCGAATCGCTCCGCCAGCGAGGCCGGATCGTTTTCCTGGACGACCAGAGTGTTGGCCGGAAACAGACCGCTGGGGGAAAGCGGCTCGGCCATGATGACGTTTCTGCGCCACCACGGCGCGATGACGCGGCCACGGTGCGCCACCGCCCCGTATTCGCTGATGGCCGGACTGCACGGAACCTTTGGGTTGATATTCGGAGGGGGGGCGGGCGCTGTCCAACGGATGATGTTGCCCAGGAGATTTTGCGGCACGGGAGGAACGGGGAAGAGATCCCACGCCAGCGTTCCCGTCATCCCAGGTATCTGCGTCCACTCGGCGAGGCGGGAGGAGCTGGTGACGGCCAGCCCACCGTCACCAAAAATCGTGCCGGAGGGCGGCAGTGAAGGCGGTGTGGTGACCGGCTGTTGGACGTTTCGACCGGCGAGTGCCCTGAGCAGCGGACCGGGATCGCCGTCATCGTAGATGCTGAGGTTCACGTTCGCGTTCACACTGCTGGTGGTGGTGAACAGCGTGCCTCCAGGGAAGTTCGTCTGTAGCGCGCGCACTGGCATTCTGGAGCCGTTGCCCAAAGTAAGTGTGCCAAAGCTGTTGCGAACAGTATCCCCCTCTTGGGCGGTCATGAACGGTGCGTAGCTCACAGGGCTGTTCCACGATCGCGGGTCACCGTTGCTCCAGACCGCTTCATCCAGCGCCACGGGGAGGATCATCCTGCCTTTGAACGCATACTGAGGAATGGCGGCGGTATTGGGAGCGACGAGCACAGGAGGTCTGAAGCCAGTGAAACTGGAGACCGTACCGAACCCGCTGCGCTTCAACGGAGCAAGATCGCCGGTATCGGCGATGGCAGTCCAGAAGAGCGGTGCCACTGGCAGTGGTGGCGGGGGCGCGGCAGCCTGAGCGCCGGCTGTCATGGCAAGCAGGCCGGTGGCGGTGGTGGCAAGGAGAGAGGAGGCGGATTTCATGGTATTGGATTTGGTTGGGTTGATTCGGCGGGCCGGAAGATGGGCCGCGTTTCTTATACCATCCGGTTTCCGTGCGGAATGTTTTCGCGGTCGGCGAAAAAGTTTTCGCTGCCTATAAATAAATAATCTATCTATCTACGTCGTTCCCCGGGTGAAGAGGTCCGGCTTGGCGGAGAAATCGCCGTCCGCGCTGTGGCGGGCGGTGGCGAGGGCGCGGTGCCGTGAAGATGCGGGGTGCCACAGCACAGGCACCTTGGAGTTAGAGTGCAGCTCTACACACTGGCAAAGTTCGGCGTGCCGGCCAAGCGTGCTATGCACAGTGTGCCAT
>JAYVJI010000483.1:0-9800 GCA_043769435.1 Verrucomicrobiota bacterium | reverse complement strand
CCTCATGGATGCGCTACGGGTGATCGCGCGGAACCAATTTTACGCAGCATTCCAGCCCTTCAAAGCGGCCTATGACAACTACCGAGACGATCACGATTACTTCCGAGATTTGACGCAAAGCAGCGGGATTCTGAGATGGACCGGAGAGACCCTCGAAGTATACCTCACCCCCCGCATCAACTACCAGCCGAAGCTGAGAAAAATCATTGAGGAACTCCTCCTCGGATACACCCAGCAAGAACTGAAGCTGCCCGATGGGAGCGGCAGAAAACTAAGCTTCCACCTAGCCGAGTGGACCCAGTTCGAAATCACCCAAAAAAGCTAAAAACCAGACAAAAAAAGGGAATCCAACCTGCTCGTCAACCTGCCCCAAACGAGGTCAATTACTGGGGTCTGAAGATATTATCGCCAGACTTGGATCTAGTGATCTCACTGGCGAGTCCCCTTGGGACGAATCGCAACGTGTGATTGTTTATTATTTGCCTAACAAAAAAGTATTTACGCTTATTTTCAAATCTAACTCAGATGAACTTGAAAGTGTCCAGTGCAACCGTCAGTATTAAGGGGCCTGGATGCCAAATTTGCTAGTTCTTGGCGGAAAGTGACACCTACAAGCGGTTAGCCCGGTTTCATCAGCAAATCGCTGCAGCTCCACTTTCCAAAGCCGCAGGCGCGACCCAATATGCTTCCTCCATCAGCGGTGAACAATATTGATTTAGCGTCTGAGTTGAGCCTTCGGCGCTCACTGCGCCACCACCCGCGAATGAATGCCACTGCGAAGGCTCACGAACGCGACATCCGCGATATCGCTACGCCCTTTTCCCAAATGTCACCATCTTTCGCACGACTGGTTATAGGCCGGAAGAGGCTCCTTCGGCTCGGTCCATGCGGCGTAAGCTGACCGCCATGGGGTTCAAGCCCACCAAGATCCTGAAGATCACCTGCTCAATCTCTGTTCAGCGGAGTATCTCCGGCAAACTAGCAGTCTTCCGCTTGGCTTTCTTAGGCGGGCCTGAGCTGGTGGAAGCAGGGGCAGGGGTGCTTTCATCAGGGATCTCGGCTGCACCCCAGCCCTCACACACCCGGCTCACGATATCCTGAGCACAGCGCTGTGCCGCGTCATCTATGGCCTGGCGCTCCGAGAGTTGAAAATTAGGGTCCAGGAACACGTTTGTGGAGCCATCTGCTTCACCTTTCATGAGCACTGCACCGCTGCGGTCTTCGATGGTGAATTCCACGATGAGCTTGATCTCAAGTTCACGGGTCTTCAGGGTATTGATGCGGCTGCTGCGGAGCTGGCGGCGTTCAATACGGCGGATGGTGCCATGTAGCGTGGCATCCGCCAGGCTGGTATCCACGAGCCTGTAGGTTCCATCGAGTTGGAGTGCGGAGACTACCGCGTTGGTGACCAATACGCTGCTGCGGGGCTCCAGCGTTTTGTTTTTGAAAACAGGGACAGCGAGCGTGTTCACATCCAGCAGGCGACCAGGCTTATCTGTGCCGAGATGATAACCGGCGCATTGAGTGAGGGTGAGGCCTGCAGCGGCCACCAGCAAGGTGCGCACCTTCAGGAAAAAAGGAGAAGACATGATGTTTCGAAAAGGTGTTAGTTATTTCCCGGAGCGGGTGCAGGCTCGGCAGGTGCGGGCGCAGGCTCCACGGCGGGGAGCGGAGCTGGTGCTGCTGGGGTGGCTTCGGGCAACGCGGGTTCCGGAGCCATCGGAGGTTCAGGCAGTGGCGGTGCTGCAGGGTCTGTGGGTTCCGTGGGAACGGGCTCTGGAACAGCAGGAGGATCGGGTAATGGCTCGACTGCGGGCATTGCAGGGTCAGGCATCGCAGGGTCCAGCGGGATGACAGGCTGGTCGGGATTCAGGAGACTGTTATCCGGGTTGCTGCCAGGCGTGGCACCACTGGGGAGATCTGGTTCCAGCGGGGTGATAGGAATGATGTCACCCGGCCTCATGCGGGGACGGCGGATTACGGAATCGCTTTTGGCGACAGGGGCCGGAGGGCCGAAGTATTCAGCCTTGCCTTTCAAGTCTGCAGCAGCCTGAACGGCGAGATCTTTTTGGTTTATGCTCATGCCCTTGAGTGAGGACATCAGCCGCGGATCGCTGGCGCTCATAGCGGCCACGCGTTCCCGCACTTCTTCAAAGTGGGGACTGCCCGGTGCCCGGAGCACGTCGGAGTAATACATCATGGCAGCCTTGAAGTTGCCCTTCTTCTCATAGAACTTACCGGTCGTGAAGGAAGCTTCGGAAGCGGCCTCATCGATCTGGCCCTTTGTGTTGGTTAGGTCTGATAGTGAGTCTGTGTTGAATAGCGACGCTGCCTCTTCTGTGGCGCTGCGGGCGTTCTCCAGGTTGGACATGTCCCTGCTCCCGTCTTTCACTTTCGTGAGGTAGGTTTGTCCCACCTTGGTCTGGGCCTCGGCGGCAAAGCTGCTTTTCGGGTAGTCCTCCACTACTTTCCTATAGGCGGTAATGGCCCCGTCCTTGTTTTCCTCCTCCTCATGGATCCTTCCGATCTCCATCTGGGCCTCCGGAGCGTGCGGCCCCTGCGGCGCATTCGTGATCACGGTCTGGAGCATCTCTATGATCTCGGCCGGATCCATCCGCTTTTTTATGCCGAAGATGGATGAGGTTTTGTCTGTGCGGCTGAGCCGGGCAATGCCGAACTGGCGGTCCACGGCCTCAGCGAACTGCGCGGTCTGGCGATAGTTTGTGAGCAATTCCTGGTAGGTTTCAAAAGCACGCTTATATTTACCGCTTTTTTCCAGGGCGGCAGCGATGCGGAACTGAGCCGATGGCGCAAAGCTGGTGTATGGGTAGCTTTGTACGATTTTTTTGTATCCAGCTATAGCGGAGGATTCCCGTCCGGCATTCTCATCCGCACGCGATGCGCTAAAGAGATCAGAGGCTTGCATCTCAGCAGTTCTCAGCTCCTCTGCGGCTGGCACTGAGGAGGGCCCTTTCTTTTTCTTAAAGGGATTGGGAAAGCCTGCATGGGCATCGCCGGCAGCCATGATGATGATCATGGCCGTCAGGGTGAGAATGACTGGTCCGGAGGCCATGCGGGAGTGAGAGGATCTGGAAAGCTCGGGCTTCATGTCGTGGAGACTAGAACCGGGACTTGGAGCCGTCAAGCTATGCAATCAGGAGAATTTAAAGATTTTTTCCGCAGGAAGGCACACTCACGGTCATCGTTATTCGCGTGCAAATGGGGCCTTCCACCCTAACCTAACGGAGCGGCCACGCACTGAAATCAAGCGTGTCCGGAAGTGGCCGGGACTTTTACTTCCGGTCTTGGAACAACCGGGTCTGGCCTGAGCGCTTCATCGTAGGCATCCTCAAGCCGACTGATGCAGGCAGCGGCCCCGAAGTTTTCCCGCACCGTTTTTGCAGCCCCCTCAGACAGTCGCCGGTAGAGCGCGGCATCACCCAGCAGGTGCAAGAGCGCCCCGGCTAGCTGGCCGGGGCTGCGCTCGGCGACGAGCAGGCTATCCACACCATCCGTAGCGGCCTCGGGAATGCCTCCGTGCCGGGTGGCGACGAGCGGCAGACCGGTGGCCATGGCTTCCAGCATGGAGTTGGGGATCCCTTCCTGATCCGAGCCCGCGGTCAGTTCGCTGGGATGGATAAAAATGTGGGACCGCTCATATTCAGCCCGCAGTTTTGCCTGATCCAGCCATCCGATGAGCCGGACGTGAGCGCTGAGCCCCATGGCGTCACATGCCTCCAGAAACCGCTCTTTTTCCGGGCCCTGACCGCAGAGTGTCCACTGGATTTTCGGGTAATGAAGCACCACTGTTTTCAGTGCCTCGAGCGTAGTGTAGAGGCCCTTCTTACCGATCAGGCGACACGCCTGGATGAGACGCCAGCGGCCATCCTCCGGCGGGTCACGGCGGATCACGGGAAATGCTTCCAGAGGAATGGGGGTACGGTTCAGACGCAGTTTATGACGAGGGCACCCCAAGGCCTCCAGGGCCTGGAGCAACGACATGCTGCGGGCCAGCACCAGCCTCGCTTTGGCAAAGACCTCGCGCAGCGTGGCCACGTAGTCAGGGTCATCGGTGTTCTTGACCACATCGACGCCATGAAAGGAAACCACCCACGGGCCACCCCACGCCTCTATCATTTCCAAATATTTCACCGCCTTGTGCCCGTAATAGGCATGGACTACCGCAGGGGAGTCTGCGGCCAGAAGCTGTGGCAGGTTATAAGGATACCACGGCTCCTCCGGCAGGCGGTTGATAGGGTACGGCGGCGGCCACTGCCGGACAATATGCTTAAACCAAAAACGAAGGAGGAAATTTCCCCTAGGCCGGGGTCTGACCTGCCGGGTCATGACCCGCACTTCATCCCACGGAAACTGCTCCCTGTTCTGCAACTGCTCGGTATAGACGACGCTCCGGTAACGCTGCAGGCCTGAGACCTGGCGGTAGATACTCTGCATTTCCGGCTTCAGCCATGTGCCGCAAAGGCTCACGGCGCAGGGTTTGGAAGGAGTATCTGGTGCGGGGCCGGTCACGGTCAGTGCGGCAGGTTACATGGTCTGGTAATTCACCGGCTCTTCGGTGACGACAACGTCGTGGGCGTGGCTCTCGCGCAGTCCCCCTGCGGTTATCCTGACAAATTTTGCCCGCTCGCGAAGGTCCTTCAACGTGAGCGCCCCGAGGTAGCCCATACCGCTGCGCAGCCCACCCATCAGCTGAAAAACCACGTCCTGCAGATTTCCTTTATAGGGCACCCGCGCCTCCACTCCCTCTGCCACCAGCTTGCCGCTGGCATTTTGGCCATACCGGTCACTGCTGCCTTGACGCATCGCCCGCAGGCTGCCCATGCCGCGGTATTCCTTGAATGTCCTGCCCTGGTAGTTCACCATGTTCCCCGGGCTTTCCGTGGTCCCGGCTAGGAGGCTGCCCAGCATCACACAATCGGCGCCGCCGGCCAGAGCCTTGACGATGTCGCCGCTGTAGCGGATCCCGCCATCTGCGATGACGGCCACGCCCCGCTCCCTAGCATATGCGGCCACGGTCTGGATAGCCGTGAACTGAGGCACCCCCACACCGCTGATGACCCGCGTCGTGCATATGCTCCCCGGGCCGACGCCGACCTTGATGGCGCTGCTGCCTGCGTCGATCAAATCCTTTGCTCCGGCTGCCGTCACCACATTACCCGCGATGACAGGTATCTCAGCGAACCGCTCCTTCAGCATCCTGACAACGGAGGCCACACGCGAGGTATGGCCCGTCGCCGCATCTATGAAAAGCGCATCCGTGCCTGCTTCCACCAGCGCGCTGGCCCGGGCGATGCAGTCCTCCCCCACTCCCACAGCGCCACCGCAGCGCAGCCGTCCGCGGCCATCCTTTGCAGCGCTGGTGAACGTCTCGCGCTTCTTTATATCCTGCGTAGTGATCATGCCCGTCAACCGTCCTGCCCTGTCTACCAGCGGCAGCTTTTCTATCCGGTGCTTATACAGAATGGCCCGGGCATCATCTAGGGAAATGGAATCCGGTGCCGTGACCAAGCGGTCCCTCGGCGTCATCACACTGCCCACGAGCGCCTGTGGGCTCTCTATATGCCAGACATCCCTGCTGGTGACCATGCCCACTAGATTTCCCTGCACGTCCACTACCGGAAACCCAGCGACACCCCGCTCATCCATGATCTGCAGCAACGCCTCCAAAGTGATGTCCGGTGCCACGGTGAAGGGATTGTCTATCACCGTATTTTCCGACCGCTTCACCCGCGCCACATGTTCCGCCTGCCGGACGATCGGGAGGTTCCGGTGGATCACCCCCAGCCCGCCTGCCCGGGCGAGCGCGATCGCCAGTTCAGCCTCCGTGACCGTATCCATCGCCGAGGATATCACGGGAATATTCAGGATAAGGCCCGGAGCCAGGACCATACGCAGATCCGTTCCCGCAGGCAGCACTTCGCTGTATTGCGGGATGAGAAGAACATCGTCAAAACTGAGACCAAGGGAAATAGTGTCGCCCATGCTGAGATGAAAGCCGCTGCCGCAAGGAGTCAAACGAAAGACCAGCTTTTTCGTTTCCCCCGGAAACCTACGCCAGAGAAACTGCCTCTGCGGCAAGCTGCTACAGTTCTACCAGCACTTCCGGCTCCTCCCCGCCTCATAAATCTGAACCAATGGAAAATTGGAAAATGTTTGAAAAATCAACTTGCCAACATTTGCCGGATGGCTTAAAAATTTAGCACTTCTTAAATTTTAGCCGATATGAAGCAACTGATTCTGACCACCATTGTTAGCGCTGGATTCGCAGCGCTCACCTCCTGCAACCTGCTCAATCCGAACAGCGCCGCAGCCACCAACCCTGCTGATCCCTACGGAGCCGCAGGGGCCTACAATCCGGGCTCCTACCCGAATAACAATTACCAGACCCCGCCTGCTGCGGGACAATACGGGCAGCCGGACTACAATACCGGCGGAGGCAGCTACCCCAACCAAGGCACAACCGGTGGCTATACGAACAACAACAATCCCCCGAACTATAACCCCAACCCACCGGGCGGCTACAATGACAACTCCGGGGGCGGCTACAATGACAACTATAGCGGAGGCGGAGGGGGCACCGGCGGCGGCGCTACCACCGGGGGACGGGACCACCGGGTCGTCAAAGGGGACACACTTTCCAGCCTAGCACGCCGCTACGGCGTCAGTGTCGCTGACCTCATGCGGGCCAACAGCCTGCCAAGCGACCGCATCAACGTCGGGCAGTCACTGAGGATTCCCTGATCACAATCCCAGATAGCTTCTTTGGAGCGGACTGCCGGGCCGGGAGGCTTCAGCAATGAGATGCCCCGGTTTTGTTGGCGGTCCAGAGCCATCGCTCCACGTGGCCGCCGCTGCTAGGCGCGGACTTCACCCTTTCCCCGTGACCCGGGTCCACTCCGCGCGTGAAACGCCTGCGCCGGTCTCTGGCTAGGCAGAGGTCGGATTGTGCCAAAAAGGGATGTCGTCCGTACCCAGCTTTTCGAACCATGCACCGATGGAACGCGTTCCCAGCATATCGCAGTCGAAGAACAGGGCTTCCTCGAATTGAATCCGTCATCGCTTCCAGCTTATTCAACCAGCGCAGGTCGTCCTACCGCCCGGCCAGACGGTCCGGAGGAGGCAGCGCTGGAGGGCGAGCGCCAGCCGTCCCGCACGTCCGCAGGTGCGCCTTTTCTTCGAGCCCCCGCGAGCCACGCGCCACGCCGCTGACAGGCGCGACCTTCACCATATCCATGCTATCCGGCTCCACTCCCGGCAAATGGCTAATATTCTCCCGGAAGAGGTTCTGCGTCCCATCGTGCATGTCCCACGTAGGCCTCGTCACCCGCAATCCGGGCATCCGGGTCTGCATGAGGCTGACGGTGGAAACTGCCGATTGACCCTGCCCCAGCGCCGCACGCTGCGCCTACTCCCGCGAGGACGCCGGATTTTTTATGGTCTTCGACCATGCTTCCGCAGCGGCGGGATCAACACTGCGGATGTGGTTCACATAGGCCGCGGCAATTTCATCGTAGTGCGGTGCCTGGCGGTTGTCCCGCAGCCACAGGCCCATGTCATCCGGGTTCACTTTGGTCCACGCCGCCACGGCCTGGCTGATGACCTCCTGCCGGTTCATACCGCCGGTGGCCTCGCTGCCAGCCAGCGTCCGCACGAGATCATCCGGTCGGTCATTGATGAGCCGGCCCAGCATGTAACCGGAGACCTGCTCCCGGTTCCCGGCTTCCAGACCCGCCATCCATTGCAGTGCTTCCCGGGAGCCGGCGTCGGTGAAAATGTCAGCGACCGTGAAGGTGAGCTGCTTGTAGTTCGCATCACTCTTATCAAACCGGGCGAAATAGTCCTGCACGCCAGTGAGACCCTTTTCGACAAGCTGCGACCGGGCGACTCTCCAGTAGCCGTGGTCCTTCAAAGCAGCGTCCGCCAGTTCGCTGCGGATAAAATCGTGCGCGCCTGCAGGATCGCAAAAAGCATAGCCGTCGAGGACGCCCCGCATCATGCTGGCCTTCAGCGGGATGTCCTGCTGTGCCATGAGCCACGCTGAGGCGGCCTGGGGATTTTGCCGCGACCACGCCTCTATCGTTTTTTGGGAAATCCCGGTGTGTTCAAAGCGGGCATCCTTCTCGAAAATGGCCTGGCAGGCAGCCGGACCATCCAGCTCACCCCATCGCTCCCAGAGCATTTCATGTTCAGCGTGCAGGTCATAAACCGGTGCCGCTTGCGCGATGAGCGCCAGCACTTCAGGCAGCCGGTCAGCCGTGAGTTGTGCTAGGAGATTGGAAAAAGCCAGCCGCCGCTGCATACATGGCAAACTAAACAGCACTTCTTTGAAATCGCCCACGGTCGGGCCGTCAGCCTCAAACCGCCGGAAGGTAGCCGCCCGGAGCGGGGTCTCCCCTTGGGCTGCTTCTGGCGGCTGTGGCCCTGCTCCGTACCGCAGCTTGGCTAACCCGGCAGCCTGCGGCGTGTGTTCCGGTTTCCCAGCTTGGTGGCTTGCGGAGCGAGACGCGAACAAAGCCATTAGACCTGCGCCCGCGGCTACCCCCAAAATGAAAATGAGCGGCTGCTGTTTGTTCATGTTCGTAAAGGTGGCGCTTTTTACCGGGAGCACTAATTGCTGATCCTGTGTCTCCTGTCAAGGTTCGCGTGTAACTACTTTCCAAGTCTGCATTGGGCGGGGGACATCATGGTGTTTCACAGCGGGGAGGCTCCGCTGTTCCTGACGCCTCGTGGAGGGTTGTAGGAGGTGGGGCTGGAGTTGGACAGCCCCGGGGGGGGGATGGGGCGCATCTGGCGTGGCGGATGAAATACCGAGTGGCGGAGATGATCCCGGCGGAGAAGTATGAGGGGATTCTGTTCCTGGATGCGGACTGTCTGATGCTGCGTGATGTGGGGCATTTGCTGGAGGGGGGAGTGGGACATCGCCGTGCAGCTGGAGCGGGGCGCGCCGGTGACGGAGTGGAATCGCTACAGCTTTCTCACGGAGGAGGAACTGGTGAGCCTGCGGGGGCGCAGCGGGGTGGACAGCGGGACGTGGGCGGTGCGGGGCCGCGTCTATGATATAAGGAGGTGATGGCGGAGTGGGAGCGCGTAGATGCCACGCCTCTGCAGAATATCGATCGGACGGGCTCGTTCACCGCCATGGGATGGATCAACCCAACACTCCCTACTATCGACGCTACTTATTACGGAGTCGCGGGCAATGAATCCTCCGTCTTTAGCGTCACGTGGGTCAGCGTCGCCGGACACGGCCTGGTCCGCAGACGCCGCGCCTGATCCGGTGGGGTTTTCAGGGTGCTCGCTTCTGGACACACAAAATCATGAGATTTTGTGCTCCTGCCGGTTGACAGGTAAACGGATTCCCGTATGACAGCCGCCCCGCACACAACGCGGAGATTGTGATCAAGCGTCCATAGCTCAACGGATTAGAGCATCTGACTACGGATCAGAAGGTTTCAGGTTCGAATCCTGATGGGCGCACCATTTCTGTCGGCCAGCGGCAGGGGAGAGGGGAGAGGCGATAGGGGACAGGGGGGTGGAGGCATCCGTTGTGCAGGACGAGGCCCCAATCATCCTTGATGCCGGGGCTTGAATGAAGATTGTGTGAGGCTGAAAATTTCTGGAACTAACGGAACTGGATTGCGGAGATGTAGGTAAGCACAGCGCGGTATCCTACACTGCTTTGTCAAACTTGTCTGCTCCCTTTACCATGCCATGAGAACAGTATTCTGCGCCTTCCTGATCACTTTGCTCTGGGCAAGCCCCTCCGCTGCGGCTCCACC
>JAYVJI010000482.1:0-4074 GCA_043769435.1 Verrucomicrobiota bacterium | reverse complement strand
ATCATGCGGTCCGCTTCCGCCAGGGAGGAAGCGAATGGTTTTTCCACCATCATCGGGATGCCATAGGTCGCCACCTTTTCGACCCACTCCGCATGGCGGGCTGCAGCGGGGCAAAGGATGATAAGGTCCGGACGGGTGGCTTCTATGCAGGCTGCGGCATCAAGGAACAGCTGGTCATCCCGCAGTGCGAAGTTTCGCTGCGCCTCCGCCATGCGTGCGGGGTCGGCATCCGCGATGCCTGCGATCTCTGCATCCGGATGCTCCCATACCATGCGCAGGAGGTCACCCATGTGGAAGTGATCAAAATTGATGCCTGCAATTTTCCAGCGTTTTTTCATGAGATGGGTCTGTTAGGGTGATATTATTTCAGCCAGAAGGCGGTGCCGCTCAAGTGGGCGGCCAACGCCGCGATGAAGGCGGCGATGAGGACGACCAGCAGTATGAGGACCAGCCGGTTGGGAGCAGGGGTGGGGTCCATCTCCGGATCATAGTCCCCCGGCTCACGGTAGGACTGGTAGCCCTGTGGACCGTCGAGAAAGGAGTATTCCTCCTGCTCTGCATCAGCCGGGTCGAAAGCTGGCACTATCACCGGGACCGTAGCCGTACGTGATTTTGCTGCACCGAAAAGCGCCTCTGCAAAGCCAACCGGGATGCCCTCTTCTGGAGCGTCGTGCGGCATGGACTCCGCCCCTAGGATGATACCCGGGGCAGGCTGGGTCTTGCTGGCGGGAGGTTGGCTGGCGGGCGGGAGGTAAGCGGCGGGCAGCGCTACCGGGGCCGTGAGTTCCCTCCGTTCCACGCGTGCGGTGACGCGATCCAGGAACTCCTTGCGGGCTGCTGGGGTGTCCACCCGTTGGTGCAGTTGATCGTAAATAAGCGGTCGTAAATGATCCGGCAGCGCCGCTGTGCCGCCCAGCATCCACGCAGCGAGGAGAGCAAACTCACGGCCCGCGACGGGCTGGAGGGAAGCCGGGTGTCGTTGTGGCGGCTCGACGGCTCCCGGTTCACGGTGGATCAGGCGCTCCGCATTGAAGCGTTCGGGCTGGGTAAAGTTCAATGTCACTGGCCACGCCCTCACACGCAGCCGCCATGCTGGCCAGTTATCCAGCGTGAGGCGGCTCAGTTCTGCGCTGGAAGGCAGCTGATCTTCCCCACCCGGGCCTGTGAACTGGAAATAGATATTGGACGGGCAGCGAATGACGGCGGCAAGCCCGCATGACTCTGCTTCTCTGCACGCATCCTCCAGCTGCCGCAGAACGGCCACAGCCTCATCCGGAGAAAGCCGGCCCTTGAGCCTGAGCACGTGTTCTAGGCTCCAGCGGGGCTGCCCTTCCTCTAGGATAAGGTCCGGATGATCCGTGCCCTCCCATGCCAGGAGGCGGAGCAGATGTGGGTGTTCCAGCGTGCTGATCCGGCTGCAGGCAGCAAGCAGTGGCTCCGCGTATGTCAGAGGCAACAGATGATCTGCGGGCAGCAGCTGAACGCTCAGCGGCGCGCGGGTATTCCGCTGCACGGCCCGGTAGCGATAGGGATCAAGGGCATCAAAGCTCCGGGTATCGACAGTGCATTCATCCGCTGCTACCTCAGCCACGGAGGCCCCGCCGGGGAAGGTGGCGTGCAGCGGCAGCCGGGGACGCAATGCAGCAGTGAGCCGGTCGGGACGCCCCGCATGGTCATTACCTAGCTCACGGGCACACCGGTCGAGCAGCGAGCGCAGTTGCTCCATGGTCCGGGGATGATGCTGCATAGACGGCTGCAGCAAGGTGTTTAGCAGAAAGGAAAGCTCAGCGCTCAGTGCAGGATTTCCTGCCACGGATGCTTCCTGACCCGGCTTCACCTGCGTGCCGGTGAGCATGTAGACCAGCAGGTGGGCCATGTCTTGCGTGAGCCTAGCCTCCACCTGGCGGGGATCCTGCTGGCGGGGCGGCGGAGCGGAAAGCCCGAGGTCACAAATCCGGGCACACAGGTCCGATGGCAGTCCACCATGCAGCGCGATCCCGCTGTGGTGGAGATTCACTCCGGCGAGCAGCCTCGGGTGCTGGGCCACGGCACAGAGCGCATCCGCCAGCTGAGTGGCGGCCTGCAGGGCCAGCCAGGGGGGCAGGGGATTACACCGGGCCAGCCACGTCTCAAAACGCTCGCCGTCCAGAAACTCGCTGACATAATAGCATGCGCCTTCATCTTCTCCTCCCTCCACCACACCCAGCAAATGCCGGTGCCGCAGAGTAGCGGCCAGCTGCACAGCCTGCTGAAAGGTTCTCGGTTCTACCTGATGTTCGGCACCCGTAGCCACATGCAATTCCACAAAAATCTGCCGGGCATTGTCCGCAGCAAGACACACAACCTCAGTGGGGCATCTCCATAGCTCCACGGTGCCTCCCTTCTGGTCCTGGGAGATCGAGTATTGGCGGAATGTCTGGAGAGCAGCCATGCGAGGCATTGATAGATGAAGCCGGATGTGTGTGCAAAGATAGCAGCACAGTCACGGTAGAGGCCTGACTGATTTATCCAAATATCCCTCCCGTCCAGCCCGCATCTGGATGAAATAACGGGACCGCTAGGTGAATGCATGTAGTTCCCGCGTTCCTTCAGAGCGCATGGATGGCAACACACACATACCCAAGACTGGCAGGCATGGCCCGTTCGGGGCATTCCTCAAGGGAGACTATTTCCCCTATTTTCCCAGAGCGAGGAAAAGAATCAGGAGCACCCCGAGACCAAAGAGGAAGGCGTAGCTCTGGATGTTTCCGGTTTGGATCCGGCGGAACAGGTTGCCGGCTCCGGAGGCCAGGCCAGCAGCGCCGCGCACAGCAAGGCTGTCGATGAACAGCTTGTCAAAGAAGTCGCATAGTGCCGCAATGAGGTCCTGCGTGAAGCGGATCAGCCTAGCGTAGATTTCGTCGAAATAGAACTTCCGCGCAAAAAGGGATATGCTCACCGGGTCGCTCACTTTTCCATTATAAGTCACCCAAGCTCCACCCGCCCCGAGAATAAGTGTGAGGATAGAGACGACCCCGACGATGCCAAAGCTCTGGTGCTCCGGCGTATAGCTGCCCAGAACGGTATGGCTGATAAATCCGAACCCGCCAAGAATGGCTAGAGCGGCCAAGATCACCAGCGGAATACTCATGAGTGGCTTCACCTCATGAGCGTGCTCTGCCCCGTGGTCCCGTGGAGTCCCGAGGAACGCCACCACAACGAGGCGGGTCATGTAGAAAGCGGTGAGCATAGCTGTGCCTGCGGCCACATAGAAAAGTAAACCTCCGTGCTCCAGTGCCGCCTCGAGGATGGCCTCTTTGGAATACCAGCCGGACGTCAAAAAGGGCACCGCGATGAGTGCCGCTGTACACAGGGCAAAAGTCAGAAAGGTGATGGGCATTTTCTTTGACAGCCCACCCATCTTCCAGATGTCCTGTTCATGATGGCAGGCATAAATGACCGCGCCGGAACCGAGAAATAATCCTGCCTTGAACCAAGCGTGCGTGAAAAGATGAAACATAGATGCCTCCTTAGCACCGAGTCCCACAGCCATGACCATGAACCCCAGCTGGGATAGCGTGGAGTAGGCGAGGATCCGCTTGATGTCATTTTGCTGGGTGGCCATGAGCGCTGCCAGCAGGGCCGTGATGCCGCCGGTCCACGCGACGATCATTCCCGCGCTGTGAGAGGCCGCGATGAGGAATGACACCCGCACCATCATGTAAACTCCCGCGGCGACCATGGTGGCAGCATGGATGAGGGCGGAGACGGGCGTGGGGCCTTCCATGGCGTCCGGTAGCCAGACGTGCAGGGGGAACTGGGCGCTCTTGCCGACCGTGCCGCAGAAGATGCACAGGGTGGCGGCGGTCAGCAGACCGCCGGTGAGCATCCCGGAATCGATCCCGGCTTTCACGCCGTCGAAACTGAGGGATTTGGTGGCGGCCCAGAGCAGGAGGATGCCGATCATGAACCCGAAGTCGCCGATGCGATTGGTGAGGAAGGCTTTCTTCGCGGCCTCGGCTGCGGAGGCTTTTTGAAACCAATGGCCGATGAGCAAGTAGGAGCTAACACCGACAAGTTCCCAGAAGATGAAGA
>JAYVJI010000481.1:0-3209 GCA_043769435.1 Verrucomicrobiota bacterium | reverse complement strand
ATACACGGCACAGGCATCATCCCGCTGCACTTCTATCTTTGGCTGCACCGTGTCATAGGGCGCCGCCAGCGTGAACTCCCGGCGAAAAAGAGCGGTCGCATAATTAGGGTTGGTGGTGCTGGCAGCGGCTGCGGTATTCGCCCGGGCTTTGATGACGCCGGTACCGGTGATGTCAGCGTCGCCATATCCCAGGATAGCCATCCCGGAAAGCCAGGCGGAGTCATCATAGTCCAGCGCCCGCCATGTCGTGCCGGGATTCACGCCTGTCAGGTATTTCCATGTGCTCAGTGCGGGAATTAAAGTCTCCGTACTCACGGCAGCGCTGGCGGGTATCGTGATGGGCGTATTCTGTAAGGTGTAATACTGGTCTGCCAGGGCCACCGGGGCATCGTCCACCGGGTCGACTGTGAGCGTCACTACCGCAGAGGTGGACGGGGGCAGCGGATTCACGGGAGCGGTGGCGTAGATGTCTCCCGTGATGCGGATGGTGCCGGAGTAGGCCCCGCCCGGATCTGAGAATACCTGCGTCACGTCCAGCGGCACTTTCACTTCTATGTTGCCGGCTCCATTCAGATAGACCCGGGCATTTGTTAGGTCGTAGGCGATGTCAGTGCTGTTGATAGCAATCGTCGGAGGGATCTCCACCCCTGCCAGTCCCGAGCCGCTCAGGTTCACCGTGCCCACGGCGCTGAGGATGTTTCCAGTCTGGTTGAATATTCCATTTGGCGGGGCCACCGCCGCAGGCGGGCCGGCCCGCACCATGCCGAGGTTCAGACCATTGGCCAAGATGTTGGCGTTGAGTTGAGTGAGACAAAAAAGCCAGCAGAATCTCAGGTCCACTCTCTCGGCCAGAGCGACGTTCAAGTTCTGAACCTGTGCCAGCTGAAACGTCCCTGATGTGGGGTTCAGCAGAATGCTCATGGTGCCGGAGGTCTTCCCGGTATCTGTCGCGCTCGCAGGCCCCAGCGCGGTCACCGTCACCGTGGAGGCGATCGTCAGAATGGACCTCGCTTGATCGACGGTGAAGTTACGGGCTCCTGCCACCAAGTAGTTAAAGGCGTCCGGGCCTGCGTAGTTAGCAGCAGGGGTGTAGATAAAACTGCCGTCCCCATTCAAGACCACAGCCCCATGTGCGGGCTGGCTGCCCAGCACCGGCAGCATCACGCTCCCCGGGGGATCCGCCACATCATTGCTCAGGACCCCCGGCGCCGGTCCGCTCAGCGGGGTGTCCTCCGTCACGCTGTAGTCATCGTTTACTAAAGTGGGCGCGCCCCTCGCTGGTAGACGTGCCGAGTGGATGCCCAGAGCAGAGAGAATGACGGCGGTTATAAATTTGAACTGATGCATGATCGGAACTGGTTCGAAGCTGTGGTGAGGTGCTGAGTTTTATAACCTGGAAATCCATGTCGTGGCAACGCCAAATTTGCGTAGCCACGGACGAGACGATCTGGACGATTGTGGACGATCTCACGATCATGAGGATCAGACGGGTCAGGACCGCGGGTGAAATTTCCTGTGTACATCCTTGAGTCGTGCTTTGTCCACGTGCGTGTAAATTTGAGTCGTCGCGATGTCCGCGTGCCCTAGCATTTCCTGGATCACCCGCAGATCAGCCCCGCCGCTCAGGAGGTGCGTGGCGAAACTGTGCCGCAGCAGGTGCGGGTGGACCTTCAGATCGATCGCCGCCGCCCGTGCTGTGATGATCTGCCAGTAGCGCTGAGTCGTCAGGCGGGTGCCCCGGATGGAAATGAAAACGTGGGACCCCGTCTTCCGCGTCACCAGCTGCGGGCGGCCTTTTTCCAGCCAGGCAGAGATGGCCTCACGCGCTTCCCGGCCCACGGGCACCAGCCGGGTTTTGTTTCCCTTCCCCGTCACGCGGATGAGCCCCTCCTCCAGCGAGAGCTGATCCAGCGTCGCATTCGCCAGTTCGCTGATCCGCAGGCCGCTCGCATAGAGCAGCTCCAGCACGGCCAGATCCCGGTAGTCCAGCGGGCTCTGCGGCTCGATACTCGCCAGCAGATGTTCCACCTCCTGGCGGGTCAGAGTCTCCGGCAGCGCAGCATCCAGCCTCGGTGCCATCAAGCCCGCCGCAGGATCGCGGGTGATGAATCCCCGGGCACACAAATGCCGGAAAAACACCTTCAGCGCGATCACCGACAGCCTGATGCTCGCAGTGGCCAGCCCGTCCTGCTTCCGCTGAAACAACCACGCGCTCAGGGTTTCCGTCGATATCTCCAGAATCCCCGGATTCCCGTTTTTCAACAACCACGCCGCCAGCCCCTCCAGTGACTGCCGCGTGGATAGCTGGTAATTCACCGACAACCCCCGCTCCGTCGCGAGGTAGAGAATGAAGCGTTCGATAGCTGCCGTCATGGTTTGCGTGGGACGTGGCCCCACTTCCACCCTCCGCCAAGTGCCATTTCCACTTCCTGCTGACCTCGCTCAGACCGCCTCCGGCATCACTTCCCATCCTGCTTTTGTCCAGCCAGCCATGCGATGAGATTGTGGAAATCCGCCTCCGGTATGCTGAGGCCAAAGGCAGCGGGCATGAGGCTGACGGGGGCGGGCTCGTCCTTCATGATGCTGGATTTAGCTACGGTGATTTCCTGACCGGTGGAGTTCACCAGCACCAGCGAAGCCGCATCCTCGCGGCGAATGAGCCCCGCCTGCACCGCGCCATCGCTCTGCGTGATGATGTGCATACGGAACATGGGATCCACCGCCCGATGAGGATCCAGAATGTCTTCGCAAAGCCGCTCGATACCGCGGTTTCCTGCACCGTCGAGCTGAGGGCCCACGACATTGCCTTCCCCGCCGACCTTGTGGCAGATGGCGCAGTTGGCAGTGAAAACCTTGTGTCCGGCCTCCCGGTCTTTTGCCGCAGACTGGTGGCTGCGGATGCGCGCCCTGATGAGCGCATCCGTCTCCGCGCTCGCCGGCGGCAGGTCTTTGATCAAGGCCTCCCTTTTTTCCTTTAAGTCCTTTCTGTCCAATGCCTCGATCTTCTGCGCGACCACTGGCTGGGTGAGCAGGCGCGGGACGCCACACTCCATGAGCGCGACGGTGCCGTCCACCGTGCCGGCTAGGATCTCCGCCAGCACGCCCTGGATGCTGGCTGGCGCAGTCTTCAGCACCGCAGCGATGGCCTGTGGCTGATTCATGGATGCTAGGGAAGTGGCTAGTGTACTGCGCGTCTCCGCACTGAGGCC
>JAYVJI010000480.1:0-2394 GCA_043769435.1 Verrucomicrobiota bacterium | reverse complement strand
GGGACTCGTTTGCCGGGCCAAAGGGCCCATAGGTCAGACCATTGAGAAATATCCTGGACTCATTCCGCTTCAGCACTTTACCGGCAGTGCGGAGACGGCCTGATGCAGTGATGGAAGCGCGTGATGAAGGCATTTATGAAAATAGAGGAAACGCACACAATCAGCACCTGTTGCCGAATTCAACATCGTAACTGAACTTTGACAGCGCCGGCGGCCGGGGCAGGTGCAAAAGGACGGGAGAGCGGCCCGGTGAGTGCGCGGAAACACCCGCCGCAAGGCCATTCAAGGGCATTTGATGAAATACACACGCCCACTTGCATTGCCCGGGAGGATCACTATGAAACGCGCCCGATCCCCATCTGCGGGCGGATTTTTGTTCAGCACCCATCCTTAAAATTTACCACTGATATGGCCCAGGAAACCACTTTGATCCTTCTGAAACCCGACTGCGTCACCAAGCGCCACAGCGGCGCTGTGCTCCACCGCTTGGAGAGCGAAGGCTTCACCATCAGAGGCCTCAAGATGATGCAGCTGAGCGACGCCATTCTGCGGGAGCACTACGCCCATGTGGCTGACAAGCCCTTCTTTCCGGAGATCGTCAAGTTCATGCAGAGCAGCCCTGTCGTCGCTCTGGCACTCGCTGGCGACAACGTCATTTCCCGCGTCCGGGACCTACTGGGCCCTACGGATTCCACAATCGCTGCCAAAGGCACCATCCGCGGTGATTTCGGCGAGAACAAAATGGTAAACGTCTGCCATGCCTCCGATGCTCCAGAGACCGCTGCCGAGGAATTGAAGCGCTTTTTTGGAGAGAGCGAGGTATTCTAGGAGAAGTATCCACGAGGGGAGCGCCGGTATGGCTGCCCTCGTGCGCTCCGGACACTGGAGTTTTCTCTTCAGAGAGCACTTATCTTCCATTCTTTGCGCCTTATTTTAGCGCCCTAGCGAGAGCTGTTCCTTGCGCGTGAGCTATTCTTTGCGTGAGCCCTGCCGGCTTTGCGTGAGCCCTGCCGGCCCGGGAAGTGAATTCTCCGGAATGAATCGGCAAATCCTGCTTGCACCGCTGGGTTGGCGGGTGCCTTGTGAAAACATTCACAAGCGGTCTCCTACTGATAACTAATGCCCGATTTCCTGTTTTACATTTTTGCAGCCCTCATGCTGGGGTTGGCTGCTGCTGTGGTTCTCCTCAAGAATCCGGTCTCCTCTGCCATGGCGCTGGTGGCATCCTTTGCCGCGCTGGCCGCTCTGTATATCTCGTTGAACGCCTATTTCATCGGGACTCTTCAGATACTCGTGTATGCCGGCGCGGTGATGGTTCTTTTTCTGTTCATCATCATGCTGTTGGACATCAAGGCGGAGGAAAAGCGCCGCAGCAGCCTGCTGGCGACCATCGGCGCCGTGCTCCTGGTCATCGGTTTTGTCGTGCAGCTCGGGGGAGTTTTGAGTGATTTTGAAATGGGGAAAACTCCGCTGGCCAAAGCGCCACTGGATTTCAAGGCCTCGATCGAGGCCCGGAAAGCAGCAGGAATCCACACGCCTACCATTGATCGGGATCTGGCAGAGGGTACCTTGCCTGACGCCAAGCTCATGGGCGAGACCCTGTTCACCAGTTATAATTTCCACCTTCAGGTCATTGGGGTCCTTTTGCTGACCGCTACCGTCGGCGTCATCGTCTTCAGCCGCCGCGAAGACCGGGCACCCCTGAAGCGCCGGGATTCACCTCCAGCCTGAAATCCTGCCTCTCATGGTCACGCTCAATCATTACCTGCTCATCAGCGGCCTGTTATTCGCCATCGGTCTCGCCGGCGTGGTGCTTCGCAGAAACATCATCGTCATCTTCATGTGTCTGGAGCTGATGTTGAATGCGGCAAACCTCAGCCTCATCGCGTTTAGTCGGTTTCGGCTCGTCAATGGGTTACCCGACTATGACGGGCAAATGATGTCGTTCATGGTGATCACGGTGGCCGCTGCCGAGGTCGCCGTCGGCCTTGCTATCATTGTCGCACTCTTCAGAGCCCGCAACACCGTCCATGTGGACGACATCAATTCCATGAAAGGCTGAATCATTTCCATGACTGAACCTGAAATCATTCTGCTGCTGCCGCTCCTGAGCGCGGCACTCATACTTTTCGTGCTGAGCAAAAAGGCGAACGTGGCGGCGCTGCTGGCGACCGGTTCCGCCGTGGCCACCTTCTTCCTCAGTCTCGCCCTCCTGCGGAACACCACGGACCAAAACCTTCTGCTCTATAACTGGCAAAGCGTGGGCGGTCTGGAACTGGATATCCGGTTGAAGCTGGATGCACTGAGCCGCGGCATGATGATCGTGGTGACGGGGATCGGCGCGCTGGTTCACATCTTCTCGCTGGCGTACATGGATAAGGATGCCGGGAAGGC
>JAYVJI010000479.1:0-5292 GCA_043769435.1 Verrucomicrobiota bacterium | reverse complement strand
TCTTCATGCACTTACCAGCGTCCAGCTCCGTGTAGCTGGGCTCCAGCGGCGGCAAGCTCTGGCGCTTCCGCTTTTTATTCAGATGCGCCACATCCGCCTCGTGAATGCGGGCGGAGTCCGCCAGCATGATCTGACAAAGATCCCGCGTCGCCGGCGTCGCATAGATGTTGCCGCGAAATCCCTGGCGCGTCAAATTGGGTATGTTGCCGCTGTGATCAATGTGCGCATGTGATAGCACCAACGCATCCAGCTTAGCCGGCTCAAAGGGGAAGTGCCGGTTGCGCTCGGTGGCCTCATCGCGCCTGCCCTGGTAGAGCCCGCAATCAAGCAGTATACGTTGATCATTGATCTCCAGCAAATGCTGGGAACCGGTAGTGGTTTCGGCCGCGCCGTGGAAACTGAGCTTCATAGATGTCCCGATTCTGGCTCAGGCTGCGCAGATTGCAAAAAGGATTCGCTTCCCTCCACGCGGACACAAAAAAGCCATGGCGGGCTCTGCAGCCACACCATGGCAGGTAACTAAACGTGATCGCCGGGAATTACATTTTCTTTGCCGCGTCGCATTTCGGGCAATTCTTAGGGGTCGCGCACTTTTTAGCAGTGGCACAGGTTCCCGTCGGGCACGTTCCGGACGGGCACGTCGCAGGCTTCGTTGCGGCGCAACTGCAAAAGGCGAAACAGGCAATGGCGGTGAGGGCGGTAGTAATGGCTTTCATGGTAGATCGAATGTTAGGATTGGTGGTAGATGAAATGGGGGGCTCCATCCATGATGCCGCAGACAGAAATTTATTCCAGGGATTTCTCACCTATCCCCAAATTGCGAAACGGGAGCGGCAATTGCAAAATCAGAATATTCAGAATTCCAGATTCACTTTCGAATAAAATTATTTGCCAAATCAGAAGTCTGTGACAGTATGTGCTAATTTTTTGGCACACGCATGAAGCTCGTTACTGTTTTCCTTTCGCTGCTGATCCCCGCTTCTGTCCCAGCGGTGGACTTTGAGCAGGATGTCAGGCCGCTGCTGGAGGCGCACTGCATGGATTGCCATGGAGATGGAGACAAGCCCAGGGGTGGCGTGAATCTGGAGCGGTTTCGCACGGAAGAGGACGCGCTGAGGGACCGGGAAACATGGGCCGTTGCTCTGGAGAAAGTGGAGAGCCTGCAGATGCCGCCGCCCAAGGGCAAGACCCAGCCGACAAAGGGAGAGCGCGCTATCCTAGTGGAGTGGATAGGGCAACTGGCCGCGCTGCCTGACCCTGTCCTCGGTGCGCGGGACCCCGGCAAGCCCGTGCTGCGCAGGCTGACCCGGCTGGAGTATAACAACACGCTGCGCGATCTCTTTGAACTCAAGAATGACGTGTTCATGTTTCCGGAGCGACTGCCCGTGATCAGCCATTACTATGACCCAGCTCCCGGAAAGATGGCGGATAAGCTGAACATCACCGTGCGGGAGTATGGACTGAAGTATCCAGTGCTCCTGCCTGAGGCCGGACTACCCGGTGAGAACCGCGCAGAGCATGGGTATTCCAACAGAGGCGATGCCATGAATGTCTCGCCGCTATTGCTAGAAAAATACCTCGAAACAGCGAAGACCATCGTGCAGAGTCCTAAACTTGTCAGGCAAAGCCTGCTGTTTCACGACCTCGTGCTGGACCCGGCCGCTATCGACGCGCAGCAACCGGCAAATCCAGCAGCCTCCATCGCAGCACAGTTTCCAGCCGCGCTGGAGTTCGCCCCCAATCTGGACTTGCCCCGGCAGGCAACAGCCGGGGGGGCCGCCACGGTGACCTATCAATTCCGCTTCAATGTGAACGCCGCCGCCCAAGAAGGCACGGGCGGAGTGTGGAATGCGGAAGTCAGGGACCTGACCATACCAGCCGGGTCTCCCGTGGTCGTCAGCTTCGGAGAAAAGCAACTAAGCCTGACTCCTGCTGAACCCATGTGGGTGGCGGGATTTTCCACCGCGGAAGAAACGTCGGGAGAGTCCCTTTTCACCAATGCCACCAAGGGCGCGAAGACGCTGCACCTCACACTTAATCTCATAGGCGGAGCCAGGGGAGAACTGATCACCGACCTAGCGCTTTGCGTTCTCAGCCGCCGCGCAGAAAAAGGAAATGTTGTGGTCCATGCCGCCTTCAGCGGCGGGGGGCAACATTCGCTCAGCGCGGACATTCCAGAAGGCGATGGCATCGGGAATACCTTCTACTCATTCCGGGCACCGGATGGGGAGGGCATCACGGGAGTCAGCATTGATGGCGCGGGATTTTCTGGGAACTATGTGCTTCTGGACGATCTCGGCTTCATCACCAATGGCGGCACAGGTGATCCCGCCCAACCTGACAAAACGAAGTCCATGCCAGCGAAAGCAAAGCGGGCTGTCGCTGCGGGCCGCCTCCGCGGGTTCCTGCCACGGCTTTTCCGCCATCCGGTGAACGATGATACCGTGACGCGTTACCTGGGGATCTATGATGCGGTGGTGGCGTCCGGCGGAAATTTTGCGAAAGCCATGCGGGAGTCGCTCACAGCTGCGCTGGTCTCTCCTGAGTTCCTTTACCTGACTGGGCCGAGGGCGGAGAAGTCCGGCGTGCGTCCGCTGGATGCTTTTGAAATGGCCTCCCGGCTCTCCTACTTCCTCTGGTCAGGCCCGCCGGATACCGGCCTGACGGCAGCAGCGCTCTCAGGTGATCTCAACAGTGACTCAGGCATCTCCGGCCAGGTGGCGCGAATGCTAAAAGATGGACGCTCCAGGGAATTGGCGGAAAGCTTCGCGGTGCAGTGGCTGCGGCTGGATCAACTATACACAGCCAAGCCTGATCCCAAATCGTTCCCGGCATTTTACTACGGCCAGAATGGCAAGCGGACCCTGCATGCGCCCATGTTAGTGGAAGCCCTGTTATTGTTTGAGACCGTCATGGTGGAGAACCGCAGCGTCATGGACTTCATCGATCCCGGCTACACATGGGTGAACCTCAAACTGGTGAAGCACTACGGGCTGGAATCCATCGCCATGGAACGGATCAAGGCACTCGGCCTACGCCTGAATTCCAGTGACGACTTGAAGGACCAGCGGATGAACAATATGTGGTGGCGGACGAAGCTTCCTGACAAATCACGCGGTGGCTTTCCCTCAATGGGCGGCCCGCTGACAGTGACCTCCCTGCCCCTGCGCACCAGCCCGGTGAAGCGCGGGGCGTGGCTTCTCGAGACGATATTCAACCGGCCTCCCCAGGAACCAAAAATCGCTTTTGTTCTCGATGAGGAAAACCAGCAGGTCATAATGACTCAGAGCGTGCGGCAACGGTTTGAAGCGCACCGGAATCAACCGGCATGCTTTTCCTGCCACATCCGGCTGGACCCGCCGGGCTTTGCCATGGAGCGGTTTGACCCGGTCGGCGCGTGGCGGGAAAAGGATGCCGGACAGCCGGTCGATGCCCGGGCGGAATGGAACGGAAGCGCCTTCGATGGCCCCGCTGGATTCAAAGCCGCGCTCATGCTGAATAAGCAGGAATTTGTCAGAGGGTTCACTGAGCACCTGCTCAGCTATGCATTGAGCCGGAAGCTGGAGCTATACGACCGTCCCGCTGTGGACGCCATTTTACAGACCGCAGCCAAAGACGGCTACCGGCTCCGGACCATCGTCGCAGGCGTTGTTCAATCCTATCCATTCCGCCATACCAGACCATTATGAATATCCACACCACTCCACGCCTCTCCCGCCGCGTGCTCCTGCGCGGAGTCGGCGTCACCCTAGCACTGCCCTTGCTGGAGGGAATGCTGCCGCGCAATGCCCGGGCTGCAGCAGCGGTGAGGCCTCCGCTGCGCAGCGCTTTCATCTATACGCCGAATGGTTATAACCAGAAAACATTCGTCCCGCAGACGACCGGACTGGACTACGATCTTCCATCCGCGCTGGAGCCCCTGCGGCCCGTGCGCCGTGAAGTGTCAGTGCTTACCGGCCTAGACCGGACCTTCGTCGGAGGCACCGGCGTGCATGCTCAGTGCGGCTCCTGCTGGATGAGCAGTTCCCCGCCTGCGGAAACCCTGGACGGAGGCTTTCCCACGAATACCACCCTAGATCAACACATGGCGAGGGTGCTGGGCAGAGATACTCCCCTGCCCTCATTGGAGCTTAGTTGCAATGACTTCACGGACAACAAAGAGACCCGCTACTACGAATGCGTCTCATGGGTGGCCCCGGGCTACGCAGCCAATGTCGAAAAGAATCCGCGCGCCGTTTTTCAACGCCTCTTCGGCAAGGCCGGAAGCACCAGCCGCAGCGTGCTCGATGTCATCATGCAGGATGCCAAAGCCCTGCACTCCCGGCTGGGCCGGAGCGATCAGGAAAAAGTCTCCGAATACCTCGACAGCGTCAGAGCTACAGAGCGCCGGATCCAGCTGGCGGAGAAAGCCGCCGCCCGCATGCAGCGACCGCCCATGACAGAGCCTGCAGGCATTCCTGAAACCCGGGGAGAATACCTCCGGCTCATGGCGGATCTGTTTATCTTCGCCTTTCAGCAAGACCTCACCCGCGTGGCCAGTCTCGTAGTGGATCCGGAACGCTGGGACAGTCCCCGCTGGTTTCACGGCGTCTTCGATACGCCTCAAAACCACCACGTCCTAACACACACCAAGAGCCCGGAGGCGAGGGATATGATCGCCAAAATCGATCAGTTTCACGTGCAGTTTTTTGCCGATGTGGTGGCCCGCATGCGGAGCATCCCGGAAATGGGAGGCACCCTGCTGGACTCCTGCGTCCTGACCATGGGCAGCGGCATCAGCGACGGTGGCGAGCACAAATACAGCAATCTGGAAATCCTCATGGCCGGTCGCGCCGGAGGGGCACTCAAACCCGCCGGCCACGTCCTCTATGAAGGTGACCGCCCCCTGGCAGACCTCTGGCATACGCTGGCAAAAATCACCGGCGTCCCGGGCGAGCGCTTCGCCGACAGCAAAGGCGTCCTCAAGGAGATCATGGCCTGACAAGACCGCGGCGTTTCCGGCGGATTGACTGCACACCGGATGCCATCCATTTTCAGCCGCGGCCAGCTTCCCCTTCCCCCGCAGTCAGCGAGTATGCCCTGGTAAAACAAGACAGTCCCCACCACTGGACCAGAGACTCATGGAATTCATTCTGCTCTTCATTCTCCTAACCTTTCTGGTTTTAGTCTGCTTCGCGATACAATCCGCCAAGACAGCGGCAAAGGCAGGTGAACTGGAAGCCCGGTTGGCGAAGGCATGCTCGGCCATCGAGACCCTGAGAGCGCAGGTGAGAATGCTGGCGCAACCGACGG
>JAYVJI010000478.1:0-2117 GCA_043769435.1 Verrucomicrobiota bacterium | reverse complement strand
TCGCTCCTCCCAGTAATGGCTCAGGTAATGATCATAGGAATGAAATTCCGCCTCACGGGCATGACGGTCGCGGGCGCGGTCCGCAAAGCGAGTGATAAGCGCCTCCGTTGTGGATTCACTCGTCTCCTGCTCAAGCACGGTTTTGGAGTCATAAAGCGGCACCAGTTCCTGAGCATGAGCAAGGGACGTAAGGAGCAGGCAGAAAAGCGGGTGAATGAGCAGCTGGATTCGGATCATGCAGAAATCGGGACAGGGCTTGCCGTTTTGGCAAATTGGCAGAAGCCATGCTGCCATACCGCTTTTGGAGCAAGCAGCGAATGCGGCCGATGGCCAGATTCTCAGTATTCCAGAACTGGCCTAGGTGGGCGAACAAACAAAAGAAACGAACCGTCTTGAAATATTGTGCTTCCCAGAACCCGCTGAATGCGACATGCTCAGGGTGGTCTTCCCCAAATGTCAATTTACTCCATATGCGCTACTCCTTTATTTCACTCGGTTTACTCGGCTTCATGACGTTGCTGCTGGCCGCCCCTCCGGCACCGGCAGCGCTCCGGATTTCAGAATTCATGGCGGACAACGCTGACGGCCTCATCGATGAAGATGGAGATTACCCAGACTGGATTGAACTCCACAATCCTGACGCCGCAGCGGTGAATCTCCTCGGCTGGAGACTCACGGACAATGCTGCCCAGCCTAACAAATGTGTCTTTCCCTCAGTCACGCTGGCTCCTAACAGCCGGATCCTAGTTTTCGCTTCCGAGAAAAACCGCCGTGATCCCGCACATGAGTTGCATTCTAACTTCAAACTCAGCCGCACCGGCGAATACCTAGGCCTGCTGCGACCGGATGCATCTGTGGAGCATGAGTATGCACCTGCTTATCCTCCGCAATTTGAAGACGTTTCCTACGGGTCAGGAGTTGTGACCGTGGACACCAACGTCATTCCCGGGTATGCATTCTCCGTGGCCGCTGAACCCGGGACCGCCTGTCGCTGGAAGGTGCCCACCGCCAACACCAATGATGTTCTGATCGGGGGACTGCCTAATCCTGTCTCGGCGAATGTCTGGACCGCCACGGCATTTGATGACTCAGCGTGGATGGCCGGAAATACCGGCGTGGGCTATGACCGCAGTACAGCCGTCGTGAATTACCTGCTCCATCTTCAATCAAACTGCGAGGCTGCCATGTATAGCCTAAAGCAAACCGTTTACATCCGGATCCCCTTCACGGTGGCCAGTGCCTCTACCATTCTATCAGCAAAGCTGCGCATGAAATACGACGATGGTTTTGTCGCATGGATCAACGGAAATCCGACACCCATCGCGAGTGCCAATGCGCCCGCCGCCACTGACTGGAATTCTACTGCCACTACCACCCATGAAGACGGGCTCTCCATTTTGTATCAGGACTTTCCGCTAACAACACCTGCACTGGCATCGCTGGTCAACGGGCCCAACGTCCTGTGCATACAGGGGCTGAACAGCGGACTCACCAGCTCCGACGCGCTCTTCACCCCGATGCTCGTGGCGACAGCCTCCTCCGGCCCCCCTGTTTTGGGATACATGGCAGCGCCCACGCCCCGCGCTGCAAACTCCGGGGCCGACCCCAATCCTGGACCATTGGTCAAGAGAGTCCCCGAATCCTTGCCAGCACCGGTGGGGGCCGCCTTACCGACTGCTCCCGGCACCGTCGCGGATTCATTCACCGGCATTTCCGGCGTTCAGGGGCAGAACGGCTGGACCTGTGGATACTGGACCGGAGGCGGCGCCTACAATGCCGACACCAGCTTCACAGCATTCGCCGGCGGTGCTTCCAGCGGGGCATGGAATGGGACCACCCAGCAATGGACCGGGACCCTCTGGGACAAGAATACAGTTTCCGCCGCGCCATGGACTTTCGTTTCCAACACCACCATGCATCCTAACGATCCCACACCAGGGCCACTGGACGCAGCGGTGGTGCGCTGGACCAGCAATGTCACCGGGCCTCACACGGTTACCGGATTTTTCAACCGCACCGCCCTAACAGGAGACGGCACCACAGGCAGGATTTTTCTCAACGGCACGGAAATTTTCGCCGCCGTGAGCAACGGAACTGCCGCTGCCTTTGGATTCAAT
>JAYVJI010000477.1:0-6107 GCA_043769435.1 Verrucomicrobiota bacterium | reverse complement strand
CTTGAATCCAAATGAGCATCGAAACACAAAGATGGGGATGGCCAGGGTCTCAGATCAGATATCCATCCTGAAGGAAGGCGGAAAAAAGACCTTCAGAATTGGATGTTTATTTTTGGCCGAATTGGATGTTTATTTTGTTTATTTTTGTTTTGGCCGCGTCCGTTATGGGCTAAATCAGCCGGCGGAGAGGGGACTGAGGCAGCTCTCAGCTAGGCAGGAGAGAGAACTGCAGCCGGAAGAACATGCGCCGCGCCCCGGTGGGCAGTGCGATTGTAATGGGCACGGTACCGCCGGCAGGAGTGCCAACAGTGGCACCGCCGGTCCATGTGCTCAGCGGGGCTTTGGTGGCGGCAATGCTCCAACTGTCCGGGGTCTGGTCCGGGCTGCTTTCCAAAGTATAGACGATGCCACCCGCGCCGTGTCCTTGGGTGAGGGCGGCATTCACCGGCAGGCGGAAGGTTATGCCAAATGCAGCCGGCGCGGACGCGGTGGGCGACGGATCGGGCACGACTGGCTGTGTGCCCATGGCAAATTCTGCTAGGGCATCCAAGCCGTCGCTGTCGCCATCGCTGCCCTCCGCAATGCCATGCCACGTGAGCCATAGCGGGTAAGTGCCGGGCGGGGTGGCGCTCACCAGCCACGTAGCCGTCGTGGGAATGGCCTGCCAGTTACCTGCGAAATCCTGACCGTTCACATTCAAGGTGTGCATTCCCTCCGCGAGCCCTGAGAAACTCAAAACCGCTGTGCGCACCGTTGCTCCTGTGCGGGGAAAAACGCCGGTCGCAATGGCGAGGGGCGCGCTCCATGCGCTGCCGTCCAGCCGCCACCGGTAGCTGAAGATGCCCGGGCCGCCGATGGTGATAGCGGCGCTGGTGGCAGCGGTGGCGGCGGGCGGTGTATTCCCCAGATAGCAACCCGCAGGAATGGTATGGCCAGCAGGCTGCCCAAACGGCCCGGCGCTGCGGGCAGGCGAGGCGGCGGTGAGCGTGTAGTCCCGCGTCGCGCGGTTTGTAAATAGTGGGTCCAGCGCCTGTGTCTGCCACATGGCGGAGAGTATTGCGTTAGGGTGTTGCGATCCGATCACTGTATCCTGCACGCCTGGGTCCACAATGTTGCGCAGTAATTCCAGCTTCGTGACCTTCTGGGGCTGCCCGGCGAGGTCGCGGTCTGCCCAGCTCAGCACGCGCGGGAGCCCGGCCCCGCCTGCGCCGCCATAGCAGATATTCCATGCCAGCCATGCGCCGTCGCCGGAGCGCCCGGTGTCCTCCGGGATGAAGAAGTTCACCGCAGAGCACTTTACGGACTGGCTGAATGCCCCGCGCACAAAAGGATAGTCAGCATTCACGTCGGTCACCGTGTTGTGCTCAAAGATCACAGAGCTGCCGCGCTTCACATTCACCGCGTGGTCGCAGTGCGTGAAAACATTCCGCACCACCACGATGGTGGTGTCTGTCCCGCCGACATCGGAGCTGATGCCATTCGCGTAGCCCTGGTCCGACGTGTATTGATCTTTGCGGCAGTTTTCAAAAGTATTTCCGGCGATGTAGGCGTCGCCGTTGAGATCGATGTGCTCGTCTCCTGTGGGGCCGTGGAAGTGGTTGTCCTGCACATCCAGCACAGGCGTCTGGCCCCATTTCCCTGCGGTGATGTCCACCAAGTCATTGTGCCCGCTGCTGCCATAGAAGTGATTGCGGTAAAGCCGCAGCACCCCGCCCACGGGGAAGCCATTCACAAAGGCCGGATCCCCCGCGACATCTGCGGCGGGGCTGTCCACTTCAATGAACTCGCTCAGGTTATCGAGCACCTCGCCCAGCGCTTCTTTGCCTGGCGGAAAGACATCCGGGAAAATGCTGTCTTGCACCGTGAGGGAACAGTTTTTCCCGTACACGCCGTGCAGATACGTAGCGCAAAAAACGCAGTGGTCCACGAGGCAGGCGGCCCGCACCACCGTGATGCAGCCCTCCACCGAGGAAGGCTGCGCACCATAGAAAGTAGCGTGGCTGATAACGTTTTCCACGGACATGGAATCCTGCACGAGGATGCCGCTCCATTTCGGCGGCAGAGCCTGCGTGCCCGGCTCGCGCGGATCATCCGCAGAAGCGGCCCCGGGCACGTGGGAGAACATCACCGGCTGCGCGGCGGTGCCCTCTACTTTGATAATGCCATTCACGATGAGCCGCCGCCCGGGATCCGAGAACACGCGCGTGCCGGGCCCAATGATGAGCGTGGTGCCGGCGGGCACGGTGACGTCGCCTGTGAGGCGGTAAGGCCCGCCCGCCGCTGTCCACTGCACCAGCGCCGTGCCGGGCGGCACGGCAGTGAGCTGGAGATCAAAGGAGATGTCCACGCTGGCGGGGTCGTGCTGATGCACTTCCACAGCGATGGTGTTTTGCCCGGGACGGAGCAGCGCGAGAGGCACCATGAAATTCGCCTCCGCATTCTCCCGGGATAGCGTCGTGCTGACTACGGTATACTCCGTCAGCGGCGCGCTGGCCGTGAGGTCGCCGTGCCGGTATACCTGCGTGCCGTTCACATACACTGCGCAGGAGTCATCGAAGAGCACGCGGCCCGTGACACTGCCCACCGCAGCAAGGTCCACGATGGTGAACTTCGTGCGGAAAAGCCCCACGGGACCGCTCTGGGTACCGGTGGTGGAAGTGTCATAGTCCACACGCGTGACCAGCGTCACCTCATCCCGCGGCGTGTCGCCATAGCCGATCTGTGAGGCTCCCTGCGCCCACGCACTGTCGTCAAAACTCCCGATGCGCCATGCGCTGCCATAGGCTGTGATGAACTGCGCCAGAGTCACTGAAGTGAAGTCCGTCCTGTAGCGCCATGAGGAACCACCGGTCGGGTAGGCACCGTAGCTGAGAAACTGCGTGGCGGACGGCGTCAGTGTTCCAGTGACTGCGGCGAGAGGCCCCGTGTAACTTTCTCCCGGCCACGCACTCGGAGTGCCCGCATGGAGGGGTAGAATGGCTAGCACTAGCAGGATGGGGAGCAGCAAAGCACGCATAACAATGCGCAGTATCGCCCAAGTCCGCTGGGGCTGCAATGTGTTTCGCCGACCACCTTTCGACTTCGGCGGAATAGGCGGAATAGGCGGAATACTAAAAGGGAAAATGGATTGGGCCAAAAACCTGACCTCCCTATGAATTGCAAAGCGTTGAGCATGGAGCGCCAATCATGGATACAAGGCCTGTTGAGTCTGCGATGCATCCACCAGCCAAAAACAAGCCAGGCTGGAACTGCATTCAACGCGGCAATCAGTATCGTTGGCCTAGGCATGAATGACGCTTCCTGACGAGGAGAGTGGCGCTGCGACGTTGGGCGAATCAGGGATTGGTCAAGGCGGCCCTGTCGGAGGCACTCAGCGGGGTCTTTTTCAGCAGTGAATCCGTGGCGATGTTCAGTTGCTGCATACGGGCCAGCAGGGCCTTCAGGGCATCCACTCGTTGCTGGGTGGCACTGATGCTGGCGGCATATTCCAGTGACTCCAGCAGGCGGCTGGCGGCGGAATGCGCCTCATCTGCTTCTATGTCAGCGTTTACCAGCGTGATAATGAGCGCATCTTTTTCCTGTCCGGCAGGCAGTTTTTGAATGTAGCCGCGGGCCGCCTTACGGTCGGTTGCTGCCAGAGTGGACATGGCGGACGTCCGGAAGGCGCGCACCCCCGCATCATCAAGTTTAAGCCGTGGGAGCATTTCGAGAACTTTATCCGGCGCTTGTAACGTGCTCCGCTCCACGACCACCAGCGCGGCCGCGAGGTTGACAGGATTCACCAGATCACCGGCTAGCAGCGCTGCGCTGGCAGCGGACGGGGCTGTCAGCAGCCATTGCGTGGCCACAGCCTCGCCGGAGGCCACAGCTTCGCGCTCCGGCGGCATGGCAGCCAGCCATGCAAGCGCCGGACCCGGTTCATCCAGCGCCCACAGCCGGGCCGCCTCCATCAGCAAGGCCTGCTGGCCGGACCTCACCAGCCATGTCTCAGGCCTAGCAGTGACGCCCGCAATCCCTCCGCCCGTCTCCGCCAGCCATGCCTGATCCACGGCGGCAGCAAGCGCCTGCCCGGAAAGCAGGCACGCAGCTATGCTCCGCCCGCTGGTGTCACTGTGCGCGGTCATCCATTTCACCCCCGAGCCCAGATCGCCGAATGTTGCCGCCAAAGCCTCTCCCAGGGCAAATTTTTCCCCGTCAGTAGGCTCCCGAAACCAGCGCAGCAGCGGTAACGAACGCTCCCTAGCAGGGAGCTGCCGCACCCAGGTCAATGCTTTCAAAGGATCCCGCATGATCCACAGCGCCAGCGCTCCGCCAGTAGTCGCACCGGAAGCCATTTCCTGGCGCTCGCTCAACTGCTCCAGCGCCACTTCCGGTGCTTTGGCCAGCCACATGGCGCCAGCCTCCCGGTTGAGCGCCGGCACGCGCTGGTTCAGCCGCTTTATGTCGCGGAATACGCCAGTGGCATCTGCCCCTGCGGACTGCCGCACCGCCGCCAGCGCCCCAGCATTTCCGGACTCCTGTGAAGGGGAAACCATCGCCGCCTGCAGCGCACTGTAGTCGTCGGTCAAGGCCCACTCGGCCAGCACGGCCTGCGTCGCGTAGCTGTGCAGGCGGGGCACCGGCACGGACGCGGCCGCTTTGACCGCCACCTGCGGGCTCAGCTCCACCCAGCGGGAGAAGAGCTGCCGCAACCGGGTCATGGCCTTCCAGTCATAGCCAGGCAAATCCCGGGAGGCCTTCCACTCGCTGACAATAGCTGCGAGAAGCGCATCCATGCCGGCTTTCTGAGTCCTAGGGAGTGCGGCCATGCGCTCGTCCAGAGTTGCCGCCGGCCCCGGATCCACGGTCACCGCTGGAGTCTCCGTGCTGGTGACCCGGTTTACCTGCGCCACGGCCCGCGGTGGGGTCAGGACTCTGCCGCACACAAAGCCCGCAACGAGGCCCATCATCACGAGTATGATGCGGAGAATGATGGCCGTCTTATCTGTCATGTGGCTGTCTTCAGGGGGGGATGATGCAGTGTAATGGAGCCACTTCCCCACAGTCCCCGCTATGGCAAGCGCCCACGTCAGTGAACTTTGCAGGACAGCGGAAAAGCGGGCTGACTTCAGGCAATAAGTCAGTCATTTGCAACCAGCGTCACTGTCACACACCGCAGGACAAAAAACCGCCGGAAACCTGACGGTCTCCGGCGGCAATAATAGATCAAATCAAATCGCCCTGATGAGTTAGATGATTTTTATTTCCCAGCCTTTGCGGTATTCTTTGTTGATATACTTGCTGGCGTCAGCGTTGTTGCTGAACTTCATATTGGCGGCATCCCATTCCATGGCCTTGCCTTTGCCTACGCGCAGGGCGACATTGCCTAGGAGGATCGTCTCGGTGAACGGAGCCGCGTATTGGAAGTTGGATCCCGGGCTGTCCCATGGTTTGACTCCGAGGACAGCGTTGCGCCATTCGTTGTAGTGCGCCTGCTCATTGCCGCCAAGTTCGAGGCGCTCCAGCAATTGTGGCGGGTTGCCGACTTCGGCACCTTTGTTCACCGGCAATATCCGGGAATTGTCGCCGTAGTCACCAGTCACGAGCAGGCTGTTTTTGCTGCCGACGTAGACATTACCGCTCTGTGGCAGTTTCATGGGCTTTCCGTCCGGGAGCGCCAAGAGTTCCGGGGCTATCTTTGTGTAGGCGATGTCTGCGGCCGGGACGTCCTTGCCGTCCTTGTCCTTGAGCTTGCCGTCATACCAGTAAACAACGAAAGCCGGGCGGTCCTTGCCATTGGGCAGTTTGCTGGCGGCGTAGCTCCATTTGATGATGGATCCAGCCGGGAACATGTCTTCGCTATGGCCATTGATTTCCAGCACTTCCACGGCGGTGGGGTAACCCGGATTCATGCTCATGAAGATACTGTCCATGGTGTGACAGGCCATGTCGGCGAGCGCTCCGCCGCCGAACTCATAGAAGCCGCGCCACTTGAAGGTGTGGTAGGTCTCTTTCTTGTAGGGACGCATGGCGGCTGGCCCGATCCAGAGATCCCAGTCCAGGCCCTCAGGCACTGGATCTTCGCCGGCGGGGCGGGGGCCTCCCTGCGGCCAGATGGGCCGGTTGGA
>JAYVJI010000476.1:0-2763 GCA_043769435.1 Verrucomicrobiota bacterium | reverse complement strand
CATCATCGCTGACAGAAACCACCTTGGCCTTCCGCGAGGCAGTCATATCGCCGGGCACGCCATTTTGAACCAACGGAAGGTCGCCACAGGATTCATCCGCCACCGGACTTGGGTTGGAAAACTTGAGAGAACATCCAGCCAGGTCGCGCATGCAATCTCCGGCCAAGTCCAGTTCGATGGGTTCGGCATATCCCAGCAGCCAGATGCGCCCTGTGATGGAGCCGCGGATCTCATTCGAGATCTCGCCGCGGATGATAGCTTGGTCTAGGCGTATGGCCATGGGTGAGGAAGTTCCCATCCACTGAAGAGCGCCCCATTTGCTGTCAAGCATTCATACGCAGGCAGCAGGGCAATAAATTTTCCAGCAACAAATGCGGGCAATGCGCCTATTCGCAGTGATCTGGCACCGATCCGGAACGAAATCGGAACGAAATCAGCCGTCAAAAAGACCAGCAGGATCAGCAGGATTGGCATTCTAATTATGGCCGACCCCTTAGCGGAAAAGCCTCGGAGCAAACTCCACCAGATAGTTCCGCCAAACCGGCCACGAATGATTACCCGCAGTCACGGCATACTCGTGATTGATGTTCTTTGCAGTCAAAATCGCGTCAAACTCCTGATTTTTCTGAAAAAGAAAATCGTCCTTACCGCAAGCGATCCAGAGTAACTTCAGTCTGCCATTCGTGCCTGCAGCATCACCGGTCCCCTTGGCAATAGTCGCCTCAGCAGGCGGCGCGGAACTAAAGGCGCCCACCTGCGAAAAGAAATCATTGTGCTCCAGAGCCACCACCAGCGCATGACGTCCGCCCATGCTTAATCCAGCAAAGGCACGGTGCGCCGGATCTGCCTTCACGCGGTAGGAGGACTCCACCAGCGGCGCCACCTCAGCCACCAGTTCGCGGCAAAAAGCATCTGTATTCTTATCCGCATACTCATCCTTCCAGCCTGGACCAGGCGGCAGTGCATGCGCATCCGGCATGACGATCAACATAGGCACCGCCTTCCCGTCCGCTATCAGCCGGTCCATTATCCAGTGCGCCTTACCGTGGACAGTCCATGATCCCTCATTGTCGCTGAACCCGTGAGAAAGATAGAGCACCGGCAGCGCTTCTGTGCCTTTAGCATAGCCGGGCGGGGTGTAGACTACGACATGCCGCCACCGTGCCAACACCCCGGAAAAATAGTCGTGGGCATGAACAGTCCCGTGCGGAATATCCTGCAAATCCCAGGGTGCTGGAGGGTCGGAAGGAATGTGCAGAATGCTCGCGGAAGGCCATCGTTGAGGCTTCACCCAAGGATTCCCGCTGTCGATCACAGAGAGCCCGTCCACCTTCACCCGATACTCGTGCACGCCCGGCTTCACCGGACCCGTGCTCCCGTTCCACATGCCTTTGTCATCCTTTGCCAGCACGACATCCGCACCAAACTCACCGCTCACCTTCACTTCCCTCGCGTTCGGCGCATTGAAATGAAAAGTCACCTGCCGGTCCGGAGCCACCACTGGAGAAAGATTTCCGGCATGGACCGCCGGAGGAGCCTTAGCAGGATCAGCAAAAACCGGGACAGAGGCCGCGAGGCACGTAACAATAAAACGGAGAATCATATTAAAAGCAATATACCCGCCAGTGTCACCGCCACCCGCTCCGGTGCAAACACTTTTTATCTGCGGACTCACGGCAAGCCACGGTTTTCTGATTTGAATATGCTGAAGGCTAAACTCGGTAATTTGGCGCACTTTTTGAATACCACGGGCATGGGCTCTTTGATCATGGCCAGCAGGCCTCCTTTGAGCATCGTGAGCGCTCGTGCTACCTGCGGGGATTTTGTTCGCGGGGTGTCGTCTCCCCACCGTGCGCCTTTCTTCCACTTCTTCCAACCCGGCGAAGTCTTCGCGTAAAAGCGCCTACCCTTCCTCCCACAAGGGATACCCGTGGGCATAAATCTCAAGCCCTAGAGTTTACCCCTCTCCCGCCCCCCCCCCATAATCCTGCCCCCCATAATCCTGCCTTCAACTATCCAGCAGTCCATCATCTTGCCTTCCATAATCCTGCCGCCCCTAACAAAATAATCCTGCCCCCCTTCAATCCAATCGACTGCGCACGCCCAACCCCGGCTTCTTCATCACAGGCGAGCCGAGCGGCGGCGGTTAAGCCCCGAGACAGCCTGCCTCCAGCAGCCCGGAGGGCGACCCAAGCGAGAGGCGCGCAGGGCGGCAATAAATCTCCGTCGTCTTCACATCATTGTGCCCCAGCAGCGCCTCTACGCTGCAGCCGAGGGCCGCGCTGGCGGCGGCCTGAGACAGCCAGCCCGAGGCTCCCCGCCGCTCCAGGATACTTCCCCACCCGCGCTTCCGGCAGCCCCCCCGGCGTCCCCGCCCCCACTTCATCATTCATCATTCATCATTTCCTCCCCCTATGCCGCCAGACTATCCAGCGGGCTCCGCGCCACCACTCCGGGCCGGTTCATGACATGAGAGCCGACCGCAGGGAGACAGGCGGCCATTCTTCCCATCATCGATTGCCGACAATAAATCATCGTCGTACTCACATCATTATGCCCCAGCAGCTCCTGGAGCTTACGGATATCCGTCCCATTTTCCAGAGCGAGCATGGCAAAGGTATGCCTCAGCGCATGGCAGGTCACATGGCGCACCACCCCACAGCGTCTCGCCGACTCCCCCAGCAGCCTCCCCACTGTATTCTCATGCACATGCCACCGGATCCTCCGTCCCGTGGCATCCTCCACTATCAAATTCTGCCCCCC
>JAYVJI010000475.1:0-4789 GCA_043769435.1 Verrucomicrobiota bacterium | reverse complement strand
GTTAATCCTCATGACTAACGCGTGTGTAACCATCTCATGACCAACGGCTCGATTCTTCACGAGTTCCTCCTTGTTCCACACCCAAACGGGCGCGGGTTCCCCGTTAGAAACGGGACTCGAAAACTGAAATTCAAACGGAAACAGCCGTCAGACCTGAAATCCGACAACTCCGCAGTTCACTTCTTGAGTGACACTCCACTGAGCATCAACGTCTTAATCACGAACACTTTCACGAACACTTCCTAAGGCATCGCTCCGCTCAGCCCTGGGCTATAATCTTCCGGCCCTTCAGGCCGTGCTTTCTCATGAGATGTGCACGCCGAGGCAGCCCCTCCAAATAAGCAGGAAATGCAGTGGGCCTTTTGGGCGACTTTTGCACACCCCAGTCAATTACTGGGGTCTGAACTTACTGTGTATCCGTGAGAATCCGGGCCGTCCGTGGTTCCTAAAACCTAAAAACCGGAACGTCAGCCCTGCCGCTTCCGGAAGCCCCGGCGTTCTATTGTTGCGAGCCGGTAGCGGAAATGGGAACGGAATATCGGGAGGGCAATGCTTTTTCCCATCGCGTCACCTGCCATGCGAATCGGTGGCGCTGAGAGGCACTTTTTCCCAGTTCATACCATGAGACAGCGACGGGCCCGTGTCCACGGTGCCGCTGAATGAGGCTGAGGAGGCCGCTCTCGCTGGCGGGACTCCATGGCAGGGCAGCGCCTACGATCCCAGCGTCGGTGGCATAGAGCTTGCGGGCTGGGATGTCATAAAGCCACAGCACTCCCGTCATGTTGCGAGCATCGTGCGTCCGCCGGCGCAGGGCATAAAGGGCATTACCATCCACAGACCAGTGAAGCACGCCGGTACGGCTGTCAGCCTGCGGTCGGCAGTCGATGCGCTGGAAGCAGACCGGCGGCCCCAGATCTCCTTGAGGCTCGATGAATAGCCACGCTTCCCTCGCCTGAGGTCGGCCTTTCTGATAGAGCACGATACCGGTCGCGGCCCCGGGCGACAGTAGCGGGCGCACCTCCGGAAGTCGGAAAAGATTGATGATCTCCATCACCGCCAGGAACAGCAGACACGCGGCTAAAACCAGCCCAAAGAGACTAGGTTGCCACGCATTCTTTTTCCTTTTTTCCGCCGCCATTGCTGGAGTGCCTTGCGCAAGCCAGAAGAAATTGCCAGCGCTCATGCGCGCTTGTCAGGGCAAGATCCCGGGCTTTTCTGAGTGCCCTTATGTTACTGGAATCACTATTCTCACTGGCGGGTAAAACAGCGGTCATCATCGGCGGCACCGGGGAACTTTGTGGTGCCATGGCCGAAGGTCTGGCCGGCGCTGGGGCCTACACTGTCCTCGCTGGCCGCAGTGCAGAGAAGGCCGCAGCAAGGCTGGAGCGCATCCGCAGCTCTGGCGGGGACGGGTGCTTTATCGAAGTGGATGCCGCCAGCAAGGCTGGCATTTCCGCCCTCCTCGCCTCAATTCTCGAAAAGCGCACTCAAGTAGACATTCTCATCAACGGAGCCGGGGCCAATGCACCGACCCCATTCCTCGAAATAAGCACTGAGGAATACGAGCGCCTTTTCACTATCAACACCACCGCAGTCTTCCATGCCTGTCAGGTCTTTGGTCAGTACTTTCTGGATCACCGGATCCGCGCCAGCATTATCAACATCGGCAGCATGAGCGGGCTGCTGCCACTCAGCCGCGTCTTCACCTACTCCATGACCAAGGCCGCAGTCCACAACCTCAGCCGGAATCTCGCGCGGGAATGGGCGGCTCAGGGGATCCGCGTGAACACTATCGTCCCCGGCTTTTTTCCCGCTGAGCAAAACAAAAAAATCCTCAACCCCGAGCGCGTCGAAAACATCATGAGGCACACGCCTATGAAGCGGTTTGGTGAAGCCAGCGAACTCATCGGCGCCACCCTCCTGCTCGCCTCCGATAAGGCCGGCGGATTCATGACCGGCTGCGAACTGGTCATCGATGGCGGCTACAGTGCGATGACCATTTAGCTGGGGCCAGCAGCAAGTCTGAGACTTCGCCCAGAGGCTTCCGGTGCTGCCGCAAACGCAGGCTTGCCGATCCGTCCGGCCCCGTGCAGGACAGCGCTATGTTGATACGCCTTTACTTTGCTATGGCCGGCGCTCTCGGGCTGTCCGCTTCTGTCGTTCCAGGGCAGGATGCCGCGCCTGCCGGGCTCTGGAATACCGGCGCCCTAACAGCTCCAGCTGCCGCAGTGGAATGGGGACCACAGGAGAAACTGACACAGCAGGTGTGGTATGCCGGCGAGCCCTTCGAGGGCCATCCCACCAGGATTTTCGCATGGCTGGGCCGCCCGGCAAATCCCCAAGGCAAATCCCCCGCCCTGCTGCTGGTGCATGGCGGGGGTGGCCAAGCCTTCAAAGACTGGGCGCAGCACTGGGCAGAACGGGGATACGTCGCCCTGGCCATGGATACCGCCGGCCAGGGACCGGATGGGAAACCTCACGCCCATGCAGGCCCCGGCCAAAGCGATGCCGTGAAATTCCAGTCATTTCAGCCGGAGGCTGCACGTAACCAGTGGAGCTATCACGCCGCCGCCGCCGTTATGCGCGGTCATGGTGTGCTCAAGTCACTGCCGGATGTGGACACTGCCAGGGTGGGGATCACCGGCATCAGCTGGGGTGGCTATCTCACCTGCCTCATCGCCGGGCTGGATCATGAATTAAAGGTCGCAGTGCCCGTCTATGGCTGCGGCTTTCTGGGCGACAACAGTTGGTGGCGCGACCGGGATCTGGCCAGGCTGCCGCAGGACTCCCGCGCCCGCTGGCTCAGCTTGTTTGATCCCTCCACCACGGTCGCCCAGACCAAGTGTCCCATCCTCTTTTTGAACGGCACGCATGATTTCGCCTATCCGCCGGACAGCTACCGCAAGGCATGGTCACTGGTCCGGCCCGAACTCCGCACACTCGCTGTGCGCGTGGATTTACACCACGGTCATATCTGGACCTATGGGGAAGTGGATGCCTTCGTAGACCATGTGCTGCAACCAGGGCCCGACGCACCACCTCTCGTGCGGCTGGGAGAGATCACCCACGATGACCTCACTGCCCGTGCCGCCGTGCTGCCAGGAAGCCCGGCGCTGAGTGCAGAGCTTCACTGGACATCCGCCACAGGCGCATGGCAGACGCGTCAGTGGACCACAGTGCCAGCCACCCTAGCGGAAAGCAGTATCTCCGCCGCCCTCCCAGCCGATGGCCCGGTGTCGTTTTTCTTCACTGCCAAAGATGCCAGAGGGCTGATCACCAGCTCCGGCTACAGTGAGCTGCGCACCGGGCCTAACAATGCCCTGATTCCTACCGGAAAACTGGAAAATGACTTCTATGACTGGGAGGCCCGCCACGCTGCCGTCATGAAGCAAAAGTCCCAGTCAAACCCGGACACCGTAATGATAGGTGACAGCATCACCCATCTATGGGGAGGGCTGCCGGCAGAGCCCCGGGGAGACCGCAGCGCAGCGTCATGGGACAAACTCTTCGCCGGCAAAAGCGTCATCAATATGGGATTTGGTTTTGACCGCACACAGAACGTACTGGGCCGGCTGGAACGTGGGGAATTGGACGGGATCCAGCCTCGCGCCATCGTGCTCCACATCGGCACTAACAATCTTCCCGCCACCCCCGCTGCCCGGGCAAATACTCCGGAGGAAATCGCGGAGGCCATCGAATCCATACTCCTCCAGTGCAAAGCCCGTTGCCCCAAAGCAAAGCTCATCCTTATGGCCTTGATGCCGCGAGGAGAAAAACCAGACCATCCACTCAGGATCAAAACCAACGCGGTGAATGCCCTACTGCCCGCAGTAGCGAAGTCCGCCGGGGCTATCCTAGCGGATGTCACACCCCAGCTACTGGCAGCGGACGGCACCTACACCAGGGAAATGGCGCCGGATGCCCTGCATCCCTCCGCCGCAGGCTACGCCGAATGGGCAAAGCTCCTCCAGCCTCTCCTGCCGTGATAGCCGCGCATGCGTTAGGCACTCTCGGACATTACCTGTCGCAAGCAAAATGCAGCTGTCCGGCAATTCATCATTCTAGTTGCTCGGTCGGCCCATCCTTGGCAATAATCCCCGGCCTCCGCAGCCAAGTCGTCCCGGATTCGCAACATTTTCCAACAGTCGTGCAGTTCCCAGCGCCAATGGCGGTGATTCATGTACAATCTGTCGGCCAGACGACCAGTGAACCGATTGTGGGGCCATTCCCTGATTTCCTGCGCTCCTTCTGCGGCCTCGGCTCTTTGTTCGAAAAGTGCCTCAAAAATGTTCGCGCTATCTGGTGTGTCATAGGGCGTGCCCTCCCGCCAGTCTACATGGAATTCGTAGGTGGCCAAATTATCGTCCACGCCGTAGGCTTTCAATTACTCTGCAAAATCCCTCCTCACGCCATCCTCGAAGCACACCGCTTGCGTTCCGTAAAAATGTTTGGCTGGGTAGGGCTGGAAAAGTTCCTTTCCTGAAAGGTTTATCGGACAGATTGATGGGGCGAGTACAGCGCCAGCACAAAATGTCTGCCAACTTCCCGCTGGGCGGCTTCCAAAGTTTTTTGGAGCCGTAGTTTCCATCCGTCCGCGAATTCCACATCATCCTCGATGATTTTCCAGAGCGAGCGTGGCAAAGGTATGTCTCAACGCATGGCAGGTCACATGGCGCACCACCCCACAGCCTCTCGCCGACTCCCCCAGCAGCCTCCCCACTGTATTCTCATGCACATGCCACCGGATCCTCCGTCCCGTGGCATCCTCCACTATCAAATTCTGCCCCCC
>JAYVJI010000474.1:0-4220 GCA_043769435.1 Verrucomicrobiota bacterium | reverse complement strand
CTGGATTTTTCCAGCTCGCTGGCTTAAAACTGAGGCGCGCCACAAAATAATCCTATGCCTTTACCCTGTCCCCTCAAATGAAAAGAAATGTTACGCGTTATACAATTACGATAACCGCTTGGAATCAGCCTTATTACGTGGTTCGCGAAGGGGGATGCGGGGGCTCTGAATTTACACAAGCATCAATAATTCCAACACGCACTGCCTGCACTGCCTAAACGTATGCCTATTTATCGCCTTACCTTTCACAGTTTCCAGGGGATGTCATTGAGGATCAGTAGGTTAGTATTGCTCGCTCTGAGTCCGGCCATCGCCCGGTCAGAGACAGTGCTGCTGCCCCCTGCGGCCTCCGGGGTGGCACCTCCCTATCATGCAGACTTTGAGGACCCCTCCTTCACGCTCGGGAGCGTGAACGGGCAGAACGGCTGGACGGTCGAGCAGGGCACGGCCACTGTCACTGAGAAGTCCGGCCGCAATGGCTCGCGGGGCCTTGAGTTGCGGGCGGCGTCGCCGTTCACTCAGGCCCGGCTCACTCTGGCTCCCGGGGAGGCTCCTTCGCCGGTCATGTTTTTTGATTTCTATGTGCTGCCGGTAGCTACGTCTGGCAGCAAGGTGGAGGAATTTCTGGACGTCGACGGGGCGCGGATCGCGCTGGCCGGCGCAGGCGGCACCAGCGCCACGCTGACTGTGTTTCACGGAGACGGGGCCGGCGGTGGGCATTGGTTGCCCACCTCACTGGAGGTGCCGGTCTCAAAAACCGGGGTCGCCAACGCATGGGTGCGCCTGACGGTGCGCGTGGATTTCACACGCCAGAGCTGGGATGTCTGGCTGGACGGCAAGCCCGCGGCTGCCGACCTCGGCCTCCAAGAAAACGGGATCGCCCGCCCGCAGAACTATATCATCATGGGCGATGCCTCAGAGTTGGTTGGTTTGGATGATTTGCAGATCGCCGCCGCCAATCCTCTTGCCCTTGACACTGACCTCGATGGTATTCCGGACGGCATAGAACGCCGTTTGGGTCTGAACCGGCTATTCGATGACCGGGACGCTGACGTGGATGGTGACGGTGTGCGCAATATAGAAGAGGCTTTTGCCGTGGGTGATAATAAACCGTTGATCAATGCGCCCGTAGTCCTGCCTGTCGCACCGTTTTTTGATCAGCATTCAGGGCTCAAATCAGGTTCGTTCGAGCTGAAAATTTCGGCTGCTGGATCCGGCCGGGTTTTTTACACTGTGGATGGATCAGACCCCCGGTCAGCTATCGCAGCTGCGGTCGAGTACACGGCTCCCCTGCCTATCGAGAAAACCTCAGTCGTTAGAGCTATTGCCATAGATGAAGCTGGCAGGATGAGCCGTCCGGTTTCCGGTGCTTGGGTGTTCCCTGCGGATGTGGCGGCTCAATCCGCTGCTGTTGGCCTCGCAGAAACTGTCGCCGATATCCCTCAGGGGGGAGGCAGCCCGCGGAACTTCCATATTCCTGTAGCCATGAGTGGGGATCGGCAGAAAATTGCGGACTCGCTCATCGCCGCCCCAGTTGTAGTTATCGCGGCTGATCCCGCTACAATTTTTGGCAGACAGGGGCTTTACTCGGTGCCCTCAAACGGGAGGTCTGCACCGGCCTGTGCCATAGCGCTGGGACCAGATGCCTCCAGCACTGACTCTGTGATTGCCATTTCCGGGGAATCCAGCCGCTATCATGATGTAACCCTTAAACACAGCCTGCGACTTCGATTTTCCCAGCCTCAGCCTGTCGCCGGGATGCTGACAGGGAACGGCATGATCCCTGGAGGGCAGTTGTTGCTGAGGCACCCCACCCATGATTCTTTTACAGTGAATGGACAGTGGGCCGGCGGTCGACGCTCTGCTAAATATATCTCAGACGCATTTGCCGGCAGGTGGCTGGCATCGCAGAATGGCCCGGCGTTACACCGGAATTGGGTGCATGTGTTCATCAATGCCACATATTGGGGAGTCTATGAAGCGATTGAGCAAAATGACCCCGCATCCGGCAGTGCAGGAACGACGGGTATTACAGATCTTCTCGAAGGGGGGCCCTCCCTTCAGGCCATCCCGATTTTTGGTGATGCTGGGGAATGGAAAACCGTGAGAAATGCCCTGGGAGCGGCCTACGCCAAATCTATGACGACCGGAGTTGTGGATGCTGATTTTAAAGCCGCTTCCGCACTCGTTGACCTTCCCGGACTTATTGATTATATCCTTCTCAATTGCTGGATGACAAATCTGGACTGGCCAGGGCACAACTATCTCATCGCGAAGAAGGCCGGCAAATATCAGTTTATGTCTTGGGACGCGGAATGGTCGATGCGTCAGGCGGATGGCTTCAATATTGATATGACCAGCCGTCTCCAGGGGACGGCTGATGGCCCGGCCTATGCGTTCATGGCGCTTTGTGGCTGGGCTGAGTTCAGGAAATCTGCGGCAGACCGCATGGATGTCCTTGCGGCCAGAGGCGGCGCTCTGGAACCAGAGAATCTGAAGGCCCTTTTCGGTGAGTGTGTGGCTGAATTCAGCCCGCTGCTTCCTGCGGAGAGCGCCAGATGGGGCGGATTGATGCCGGATCCTGGTGCGGCATCGGTATGGGGCCAAAACATTGAGTGGGTAATGGCTCACTATATTCCCAACCGCACCGGAGTGCTAAAAAAGAATCTCGAAGCCATGCTGGCCAATGTAGTGCTTTCTCAGGAAGCAGCTAGGAAAAGCGGGTGGAATCCCGCCACAGACTCGCTTGTCATGAGACCAGGGGTGACTGCTCCGGGCGTGCCGGACCGTGATGGCGATGGGTTGCCTGATGCCTGGGAAACCGCTCACGGGCTGAACATTAATGATGCCCGCGACGCGCAACTGGATTTAGACGGAGACGGCATCAGCAATTTTCTCGAATACGCCAATGGCACCGACCCCGATGTTGCGGGCACTTCAGACCGTCTGTTCGCCGCCGAGCCTGCCGGCTCGCATTTCCGGCCTTCCAACCCCAGAATAAGAAGAGGCCGCCAAGTCGCTGCCGCTCCTGTCGGTGAAACCCGCTAAATACACCAACCCAATTTATTTTTCTGTTATGAAAAACGCTTACTCGCTGATGATTGTTTCCGGACCGCGATTCCGCTGGACCGCCCTGTGCCTTGCACTCGCCTGCACTCCTAGGCTGGGTGCTGATTGCTGTGGAGGGCGCAGCGCATTGGCTGCCGGTAGTTACTCCGGAGATGCTCAAAACCACGGGAGCCTAGTGACTCTTTTCGGAGGAAGTCCAGGACCGCGCCCCGTCCGCATTACCAATTCCGGGCCTGCGCCGGTTGATTTTTCTAGGCTTGGCAACACTTGGAATGTGGCGGGGGGCGAATCCCGGTCTGTGAACATGAACGCCTCTTCTCCAGCGAACGCCACGACGCCTCAGTTGCCCGGCGAAATGACGTCCTCTCAGGTATCTGGCAGCGGTACCTCAAACAGCGGGACTACCACCGTGGAAGAAGAAAAAACCTGCCCTCCGCTTCAAGTAGGTGCCACTTCTGCCAATGGCGGATCCTACCAGCAGGCCGAGCCTAAGCAAACGGTCCCCAACCCCGCAAGCCCGGCAGCTCCCGCAGTGACTTTGCCAGCAATCCGGCAGCCGGTCACCCAAATGGGCTTGGGAGATGCTGCTTCACCGGCAGCCGGAGATACCTCTGATTTTGGATTCGGTGGGGGCTCAGTGATGCCCGGAGCAGTCTCCCTTAACTCTGCTTCCCAGACCGTAGTCACCCGGCCTGGGGTGATGGTCGCCACCTCCCTCGGAGCGAGCCTTGACGGAGGCCCGGGGCGGCTAGGGTTTGTGATTCCGGATAAAGGGCCGGCGGGGGGCTACCAGTTTGAGCAAATCACCGACTATGCCGTCCGTGGGGTGGATCTCTCCGGCAGCTACGCCGCCATCGCGGCTGCAGGTGCCGTACGTGCGCAGCGCCGCTGGTCCAGCAGCAACGGGCTCACCCTCCTCGAGCAGACGACTCCCAATGTGGCGGTAACCTTCAAGTTTTACGCCCCCGGCAACTACAGCCAGACCGCTCCATACAATCCCACGGCTGCCCCGGACCGCTCCATGCTGGTGGAAAAGCTCAGCACCGGAAATCCCAATGCTGCGCTCTACGATACTGGCTGCCGTATCACCCGCATCAATCCCGGGCGCCCCGACGACGTTTCCTCTCGCTGGTGGAATGCTGCCGGCACCA
>JAYVJI010000473.1:0-8546 GCA_043769435.1 Verrucomicrobiota bacterium | reverse complement strand
AGACCTGCTCCTTGACACGCGTGCCGTGGAACTGACCATACGGAAACCCATTGATGGTAAAAACATAGCACCCATGCCTGTCCAGCCAATGCTGGAACGCCGTGCGGGTCTGCCGGTCGGCCAGCGCCCGGGCCGCAGTGATGCCCAGGCGCAACCCAATGGCGAAGGGCTCCGTAGGACAGACCCGGCGCTTTACCTCCAGGGTATACCGCTCCAGCGCAGCGAGGATTTCCTCCCATGTCTCTCCACGGTGAATATTAGTACAATACGCAAGGTGGTGATCATCGATGTGCATGGCAGTTTAGTGTTAGGCAGGGATGATCAGTCCAATGTCCGACGCGCGGACTGGCTGGGCGGGTGCCGGGCTGACCGGGTCGTGAAAATGCCACCATTCCTCGGAGATAGGCTGCATCCCGTAGGTCAGCATGGCTATGCGCAGGAGTTCCAGCCTTTGTGCGACCGCGGGATCGTTCCCGGCATATGGCACGCGGGCCGCCGCAGAAAAATCATCCAGATCGCTGGGCATGGCGAGGAGTTTTCCGGTAGCATCCGCCAGCGTCACATCCACCGCTCTGCCATAGCAATGCCAGCTCCAGCGGCCATCCTTTCCGGGACGATGGACATAGTCCTCATTTCCCACCCGCTGCCAAAGCACGGTCTGCGCCTCCGGAGGGCGATACGCATCCCAGATCACCAGCCGCATTCCCGCTGCCTCCAGCTTGTCTGCTACGCGCTTGAGCCTCGCAAGCGTATCCCGGTGAATCAGACACGGCATATTCGCAGGATACAGCGGGCGACCGGTGAGATTTTGCCGCCCGGCATAGCGCAGCCTAACCAAAATGCGCGGCTCCTCCCTGCGCGTTTCCAGCAGTCCGAACCTGCGGGCATTGCGGATAACAGCCGTGGACGATCCACCGCTATCCACCGCGCCCTGGTCCATGGACCGACACCCGGCCAGTAAAAGCCCCACACCGCCCAGCAACTCACGCCTCTTCATTTCCGGCACGCATCAAATGTGCTCTATGATCTCCGCATGCGGATAACGCACCTTGGCCAGCGATGCATATTTGTCATCAGCCGAGCGGTAACCCACCGGACAGAGCACACAGGCGGTCAGACCACGCGCTTCGAGGCCAAGAATCCCATCGAATTTCGCAGCCACAAATCCCTCCATGGGGCAAGCGTCCAGACCGACGGAGGCCGCCGCTAGCATGAACTGACCGAGCGCTATGTAGACCTGGCGCGCGGCCCAGTTTTCCGTCATCATAGCCGTCGAGCCCAGCATCATCTGGCGGTAGCCCTCCAGGGAATCCGCAGGGATACCGCGAGCAGCGGCAGTGGCAGCTATGAGCTTGTTTACTTCAGCTTCGCCGGTCGATTTGTTGACCGCCATCACTACTAAGTGCGAGGCATCCGCCACTTGGCGCTGGCCCCAGGCGTGAGGCACCAAGCTTTCCCTCACAGCCGCATCCGTAATAACCAGAAATTTCCACGGCTGCAGCCCAAACGAGGAAGGCGTGAGAACGAGCGACCGCTCCAGTGCGCTCCACACCTCCGGATCGATTTTTCTGAGCGGATCAAACTGCTTGGTGGCGTAGCGCCGGGAGAGAATGGCAAGGAGGGTATCAGTGGTCATGGATGGTATGGAAAGGAAATTCGATGCAGGGGGGAGGAATGCGTAGAGCGCCAGTCAAGAAGGCAAGCGGAGAGAAACGCTCAAAGGCAAAGTCAGAGGCGCTCCAGCCCGCGAATGGCCCGGAAGAAGGAATGGTCTCCATCCGTGACTCCAAATAAACGCCCGAAAGGCCGTTAGCAGTGGATACGAGCCAATGGCCCGTCGCTCCGAGACGGATCACAAAGAACCCACAGGCACACTCAAAAATACACAGCGCTCGGCGGACACTGAGCGAAAACGGAAGTGGCGGCTATCGCCGTTTGTCAAGGCTACGGCGCGGGGCGACGAGCCACGGGCGGAGGGTCGCTAGCCGGCCGCTTGTGAGCGGCCCCGCTTCTGAGACTTTGCTTTGGTTTCCTTGGAAGGTGGATTTCTGCGCTCCAGCTGCGGAAATGGGATGACACTGCTTGCATTACCATTACCGGCAGGAGGGTTGGAAATAAATGGCGGGACTGGTATCTCCGGTTCAGTCTGCGCTGGAACGTCAACATGACTTTCAGGGGGCACAGCTGCTGCCTCTGCGGCTGGTGGGAGAGCCGGCGACAGCGACCGCGTCCCAACGTTGGCGGCAGCGGTGCCTGTCCCCTGCCCGGCGACCTGCGTCTCCAGCTCCTTTATCCGGTTTTGAGCATCGGCCAGTTTCCCACGCCACATTGCTTCCAGATCCTTGCTGTTCCGCTGCGTAGCCGCGAGGCTGGCCTTCAGGCGGTCATACTCTGCGGCGTAGCCATCATTGGCTTCTTTGAATTGCAAAACCTGATCTTGAAGTCTCTGCTGATCGTTGCTAAGGGTGCCCCTGACATTTTCCAGCGATTCTATCGCCGCCGTAGCGGCATCGTGATGGTCATACAGCTTGTGGAAATCAGTCTCGACGGCACTGTATTCCTTTTTCCAGCGATACCAACGCAACCAGCCAAGCCAGAGCCCGAGCCCGAATGCCGCAGCCACCAGCGGAATCAGAGTGAGCAGCGCGTGAGTTAGAAAGTAAGAGATGCCATCCATGAACTAAAAAAATGATACGTAAAAATGCTTTGAATAATCAACGGGGAGGTGCCGGGGCGGAAAGGACTTTTTGCCAAACACTGGCCAGCCATGGTGGGGGGGCGAAATCCTCAGTTGCTTTGACGATGAGCGGTTGATCTAGGGAGCCATTCTTCACGGCGAGGTTTTTTGGTGGGCCAAAAAAGAGATCGGGCCGGGCTCTGCGCAGCACATTTACCACTGTCTCGCGCAGCGCTGCGCTGCTGATGACACCGGACAGGGTCACAGTGCCGTTGGTCACAGTGGCTTCCAGTGCTGGATACACGGTCCATGAATCCCAAACCGGACGCATCCACGCCGGAGGAGCCCATGTGCTAGCATTGGCCACCGGCGCAAATGAAACCGGCGGAAGCACTGGATCCACGGTCACAGCGGTGGCATCCAGTTTAAGATCCGCCCGGCTTGCAGTCAGAACGCTCAGGAGCGCCTCGCGCAGCTTTTCATCCGGGACTCTGCCGGAAAGCTTAGGCACCGTGCCGGTGTAATCCATGGTAAGCTGCGGCTGGGCGACGTTCACTTTCCTCCAAATGACGGCCAGGCGCGGATGCGCAGGCACATCCAGAACTGAGCTGGGAACACTAGGCTCCAAGGCTAGGACTGCTGGGTCCAGCTGCATCCCGGATGTGTCCAGCTTCACTGTGGGCTCACCCCTGCGGATCAATGCCGCAAATGCCTCGAGGGTGCCATCATCTTTGAGGTGCCCGCTCAGTTTCAGCACATCCGGAGCCGCCTCGTCCCGGGTAGCTTCCAGTCGCGGCAGCACTGACAACCCGGCGATGCCTGCCTCCCCGCAGCGCGCTCCACTGAGCTGGTCCACTTCCTGCCTTATCGATTGCCGGTCGGCTGGCGAAGCGACCGTTCCCTTCAGCGTGACGTCGAAGTAATCAAAGGAGACCTCAACCGGTGGAATCCCCGCTTTCCTCAGTTCTTCACTCTTATATTTTTCCTGAGCCAAAACTCTCCTGCGGCAATCCTTCAGCAACCCCGCTTCCAGAGTGCGCTTCCAAGACATACTGAGACACAGCAGTCCCAAGGGTATCAGGAACACCGCTGCAGCCACCGGTACGGCGGCCATGGGAAATCTTCCACTGAACTGTCGCGACATCATTCAACAAAGCAATTACCCTAGCATTCCAGCCGGATTAAAGATTGCAAGCTAAAATGCGCCCATAGAAACCATAGTAAATGAATTACTCATATTCCAAGGAAATTACCGGAGTCCTCGTCACCGCAAATTTGCGCATTACTGGCAATTTAGAAAAAATTAATAATTCAATTTTCCTGCAGCAGGCTGTTGTCAGACGGGCTTGAGGACGCTCTTCACTACCTCGCCTTTATGCATTTTTTCAAAGGCGGTGTGCCATTCCGTGATGGGCCAGACGCCGCCGATGATGGGTTTAACATCGAACTGCCCGTTGCCCATGAGTGCGATGACGCGTTCCCAGATGGGCCAGTTATGACTGAAGCTGCCTTGGAGGGTGATGTTTTTTTGAACAAGTGGATCCATGTTGAATCCCAGCGGTTGTGGTCCCCACCCCACTTTGCTGATCCAACCGGCGGGTCTGACAATATCGAGCGCTATCTTAAGTGTCATACTGGCACCGGCGGCGTCGATGACTCCCTCGCAGCCCAGACCGTCACGTTGACGTGCCCATTCCGCAAGGTTGCCGATGACTATTTCACAGCCATATTGGCGGGCAATCTCGAGGCGGTGTGCGTCCTGAGCGAGCCCCACGATGGCAACTTCCGCCCCGCAGAGCCTAGCCATAGCGGCGCAGAGGATACCGATCGTTCCCGGGCCGATCACGACCACCCGGTCCCCCGGCTCGATACGTGCGTTTTTGACCACAGCGTTGTAGGCCACGCAGCAGGGTTCCGTGAGGCAGGCCTGCTCAAAGGGAACGTGATCCGGCACATGATGCAGGATCCGGGCAGGCACGCGGACATACTTCGTCATCGCGCCATTCACTCCGTAGCCGAATCCCTTGCGGGTGGGGTCGAGATTATACATTCCGCGGCGCGTCATCGGGTTGTCGGGGCTGATGATCGCGGCGGTCTCACTCACGACGCGGTCGCCCTCCTCCCAGCCTTCCACTTCCCGGCCCAGTTCGATGATGTGGCCGCCAAACTCATGCCCCAAGACCACCGGGTAATTCACTGGCCAGGAGTGGTCTGCTGTCCACTGATGCAGGTCGCTGCCGCAGACACCGACATTAGCTACCTCCAGGAGGACGTCCGTGGGGCCGATCGCTGGCTTTTCAATTTCACGGATTTCTACGGAGCCTTTTTCAGGGGCGAAGTTAACGACGGCAGCTGATTTCATAATAGGAGAATAAAGCGTTAAAACGGGGCGACGTCCTGAGCGTGAATGGCATCACAAATCAGGCGCAAAGAGTCCTCCAGATTGCCATCGGCGGTCTTGAAAGCATCTGCATCTATGGTGAGCGGAGCGCCCAGCACTACCAGCGGCGCACCGTAGGAGGGACAGGCGATGGCCTGCTCTAGGCTGAGTCCGCCGACGGCTTGGACGGGAATTTTCACAGCATTGACTACGGCCCGGAGTTGATCGAGCGGGCTGGGCATTCGTTGGCCGGCAGCGGCTATCCCGCGCCGCTCATCATAACCGATGTGGTGGATAACAAAGTCGCACCCCAGATCCTCAAGGAACCTAGCCCCTGCAATCATGTCCGGGCATATCATGTTATCACCCATGACCTTGCACCCAAAATCTGCGCCGGCCCGGACCACGCATTTGATGGTTTCCGCATGTGCCCGCGCCATCACAACGACATGCGTGGCTCCTGCCCGGGCCATCATTTCAGCCTCCAGATAGCCTCCATCCATGGTCTTGAGATCAGCTACGATGGGAACCGCGGGAAAGGCCCGCCGCAGCGCCCTCACTCCGTGCAATCCCTCCGCCAGGATGAGGGGCGTGCCTGCCTCCAGCCAGTCGATCCCAGCCCGCAAGGCGAGCGCAGCGGTTTCTAGGGCTTCATCGATATTTGTTAGGTCGAGGGAGATTTGGACGATTGGTTTCATGGGTGGGCAGTAGTTCCTGCTTTCATGCAGTGTCCCGCGGATTTGTCATCACGAAGATTTCCGCCTCGAATGTGGAGCGCTTCCGGGCACGATGCGGCGCTGGCCGGTGGCAGAGGGCCCCCAGCCTAGCCTACAGTGAGCAAGCTCAAGGCGTCGCCTCAAGCGCATCGATCACGGTTTTCATTTCGAGCAGAATAAGGCCATTGATATCGTCGAGGTGGTGCATGGATTCCACGGCTCCCTCCGAGACGTTAGTGAGGATGGCGGAAAGCAGGGGCATTTGGCGATAGCTATGGGTAAGGTCGATGCTGGCTTTGCTGTGAGCTGTCGTTCCTGCAGCGCTCAGTTCCTCCATTTCTTTGACGTTGGCATTGCGGGCATTTTCTATGGTCGCCGCGGTGACGATAGTCCCGCTGCGGCCATTATATTTGAAGGACAGCCATGCCCACATGCCATAAAGAATGATGGATCCTCTGTCATCGAGCTTTTCGATCTCCTCCTCCACGCTGACGAGGTAGGTCATTATGAAAGGCTGCTCGCTGGCAAATTCATCGATAAGCTCAGGGGAGCCGGTCTCCTCAGCCTCCATGATTTCAGCCCAGGCGTCGTCGATCGCAGAAATTGGTATTGTTTGCATAAGAAAGGCTGGTGGCGCGTGATGGTGATGAGATGGTGAGGGAGCCAGAGGCTAGCCTAGGTCGGTGATGCTGCGGTATTCGGGATCGAAAAGCCGGCGCCACATGCGGGTGGCGGCACCGTCGGTCAACCTAGCAAGGGCATCACATACGAGCCTGGCCTTTGAGCGCTCATCTGGAGCACCGGCGATTTGTTGTTCTTCAAACTGAGGAAGCAGGCGGAATTTGTGCTCTGCCTTTCCATTCACGTATCGGTCCATGAGTGCGCTGAACATATCTGTCAGGAGACGGTCACTCTTATGCTCCAACTGCTGGAGCTGCCTGCTGCGGAAGACAATATCGAGGGCCATTTTTTTGTAAAGCCGGGCCTCACCTGCCGCCTCCGGGGCGATGTCCAGCCGCCACCTATAGCGCTGCGTGACAGCGCTGAGGAAGTTAACATCATCCACGAGACTGGCCGCATCAATGAACAGGCCGATGCGGCTGCGCAGTCGGTTCTCAGCGCGTCCGTCGCGCATGCTCTTCAGCAGGCGCTCAATATGCTGAGCGCCGGTGGCATCCAAAGCCGCTGCAGCGGCCCATTCCTCCACTGAGTGGAGCGTTATAAATCCAGCGTTGATGCCGTCAGCGATGTCATTGAGAGAGTAGGCGGTGTCGTCGGCCCAGTCCATAATCTGGCACTCGATGCTGCGGAAGCCATCTCGTTGAGAGCCGGCGGTAAGCTCGAGGGGAAAGTCCCGGCCACCCATGACCCAGTCCAAGATATTGGATTGCTCTGTATAAAGGAAATGGTTTTCGGGCTGATCCAGCTCTGCGTGGAGTGTCTTATATTTCAGGACGCTGTCAGTTAGGGCTCTGCTGGGATTCATGCCAGAGTGTTGGCCACTGAAGATGGTTTCTGTGAGCATTCGCAGCGTCTGGGCATTCCCTTCAAAACCACCCCACGGACGCATGAGCCGATGGAGGGTGCGCTCTCCGGCATGACCAAAGGGCGGGTGCCCGATGTCATGAGAAAGACAGGCTGCCTCCACGAGGTCAGAATCAATAAAGTAGTCCCGATGAAGGTGCGGGGAGGTGCGGCGCAGCCTCGCACAAATGCTGCGTCCGATCTGCGCCACCTCAATACTGTGCGTCAGCCGGGTGCGGTAAAAGTCATACTCCCCGGAGAGAAAAACCTGGGTTTTGCTCTGCAACCGGCGAAAGGCAGAGGTATGAATGATCCGGTCACGGTTGATCTCAAAAACGGTACGATACTCCCCTTCCCTGCCCGGATGGGCGGAAGGCACGAGTGGATCTAAATCAAAGGCGTTATAAAATCGGTTTTCCATGCAGACCAAATATTAACTCCAACGGGCACCGGCACCTGCGTGCTGGCAAAGGGGAATTCAGGGCGCGCCGGGAACCGGGAACCGGGAGCCGGAGTGGTGTCACCGACCGGCTCTATCCGACAACGGCGCTGCTGGCGCTGCTGGCGCTGCTGTGAGATGCGGATGTCTTTCTTCCCGTTGAAATAAAGGCGCCACGCCTAGATCTATCTTAGCGCAGGCCTGCAGCTTTTCGCACGCGATCCATGGTCGCAGTGGCCACTTCGCGTGCCCGCAGTGCGGCCTTGTTCAGAACTTCATGCACGTAGTCTTTGTTTTGCTCCAGTTCCTTGCGGCGCTGGCGCATCGGCTCGAATTTTGTCCAAATGCTCTCGAAGAGTCGCTTTTTGAAGTCCCCGTAGCCCACACCTCCAATACGGTGATCCGCCTCCATGGCCGCGATCTGATCCTGGCTGGAGGTTAGTCTGTAGAGCTTCATGATCAGGCTGGCTTCAGGATCCTTGGGCTCCTCCACCGGGATGCTGTCGGTCTTGATGGCCATGACTTTTTTCCGGAGTTCTTTCTCCTCCTCAAAAATGGCCAGTATATTGCCATAGCTTTTGCTCATCTTCTGGCCGTCTGTCCCCGGAACCGCAGCAGCCTCCTCTTTGATCTGCGGCCTAGGGAGCTTGAGCACCTCACCATAGGCGGCATTTACTTTGGCGGCGATGTCACGGGTGACCTCTACATGTTGCTTCTGGTCGCGACCCACGGGCACGACATCGCTGTCGTAGATGAGAATATCCGCCGCCATGAGCACGGGATAGGCAAAGAGCCCGTGGCTGGACCCGA
>JAYVJI010000472.1:0-1930 GCA_043769435.1 Verrucomicrobiota bacterium | reverse complement strand
CGGTGCCGGGGGCCGCGATCTCCGCGAATGGATTCGGAAAAGGAACAAAAGTTCATTGGCGGCACCGTGGGTTGTTTATGGGTTTGCGCAAGTGGCAGGCGCGTTGCTGAGACCTCGCAAGTGGACTGACTTCCTGGCCTCTTGGCCTGACTCTGGAGTCCGGAAAATTGACTTCACTGCCTTTTCCGCTACACTGCCGGGCATGAGCACCGTCGTCCTGGAAGTCCCTGAAGACACTTTCGCCTCCCTCCCGTTTCCGCCCGGAGACTTCGGGCGTCAGACGCTGCGGGCTGCGTGTGTGAAATGGGTGGAATCGGGCCGGCTCTCGCAAAGCAGAGCGTCTGAAATCTGCGGGCTCAGCCGGGAGGCGTTTCTGCGCGAAATGTCCGGCTATACGGTGACGCCGTTCCAGGAATCGGTGGAGGAAATGAAGGAGGCGCTGGCCCGTGGCTGAAGTTTGGATCGTCAATGCTTCGCCGCTCATCGTGTTGGCCAGGGCTGGTTGTCTTCATCTGCTGGAAGCCCTTGCTCCCATGGTGATCGTTCCGGGAGCGGTCGCACGGGAGATCGCGGCGGGTCCGGTAGAGGATCCGGCTCGCGTGTGGATTGAGAAGGACGGCATCCCCTGCATCTCTGCGGACCTTTCCGTGCCTGCCCGCATCGCAGCTCTCAATCTCGGGGCCGGAGAATCCGCCGTGCTCGCCCACGCACAGCACCATCCCGGCAGCGAAGCCATTCTCGATGACCTCGCGGCGCGTCGTGCGGCGGCGGCGCTCAGTATCCCGACACGGGGAACTCTCTCCATTATCCTTACCGCAAAGCAGCGCGGTCTGATCCCTGCAGCCGCCCCGTATTTCGCTCGCGTTGAGCGGGCGGGACTGTTCGTCAGTGCCAGTCTGCGCAGCCAGGCGCTCGCACTGGTGGGCGAATGAGGAGAGATTTTCTGAATTAGCTGTGGCCGCGGACCGGGACGGCGGGGCGGTTGCGAAACCTGGAGGCGCTCTCGACTCCCCGCGAGGTGCCCGGCGCGGATCCCGGCACGCCGAACATGAGCGAACTGCAGTCGGTCCATTTCACCATGCTCAGGGCGGACCAGGGCTCGCGTGTATGACAGTTTTCCAGTCTGTAGAGTCTGTAAACAGTTTCCCAGGGAACTGCTCCATTTATAGGTATCCTCCTGCACGGGAAATCAGGAGAACCGCGCGTTTGGTTACACCCCTTTTGAAATTATTTTTGCTCCGTGCCTAGATGGCTGCGGTTGATGAGAAACCGGCCTGCGGGTCCGCGTTTCCTCCCGTCATGTTCCCTCCTGCCAGCCGCCGCCAGTTTCTCTCCCGCATGGGCTGCGGGTTTGGCGCGCTCGCGCTGGAGGCGATGATGCAGCAGGGCAGGGCGGCGAAGTCGCCGGTGATCATTGATCCTGTGGGCCCGATGCGGGCGCGGCTGCCGCACTTTGCCCCGAAGGCGAAGTCGGTCATCTTCCTCTACATGGTCGGCGGGCCGGGCTCCATGGACACTTTCGACTACAAGCCGCTGCTGCAGAAGATGGGCGGGAAGAAGGTGCCGGAGTCGCTCAAGAAGTCAGTGCAGGACACGCGATTCGCGAACATTTTCCGCGACTGCAAAGAGGCGCTGCTCGCCAGCCCGTGGGAGTTCAAGCCGTATGGGCAGAGCGGGCTCATGGTTTCCAGTTTGTTCGAGCGCACCGCGCAGCACGCCGACGATCTGTGCCTCATTCATTCGATGCAGGCGAACAGTAACAACCACGCGCCGGCGAGCATCCAACTGCACACGTGTGAGATCACCGGCGGCAAGGCTAGCCTTGGATCGTGGGTCACCTATGGACTCGGCAGCGAGAATCAGAATCTCCCGGGCTATGTGCTGCTCTTCGATGCCGGTCCACTCGGCGGCGCGACGAATTACTCTAACG
>JAYVJI010000471.1:0-5771 GCA_043769435.1 Verrucomicrobiota bacterium | reverse complement strand
TCCCATGCTCAGCAATGACAATGGGCAAAACTGGGTAGCTTCCACGGCCGCGGCAGGGGGCACACCGGGATCGCAGAATACCGCCTTTTCCACTAACATCCCCCCTGTCATCAAGTCAGTCCAGCACCGGCCTGAAGTGCCGCGCTCCACGGAGGGCGTCACTATCTCCTGCAGCCTGAATGATGAGAGCCCGCCCGCCGGATTGAGCGCCACGCTGATCTGGCGGGATGCCACCAGCCTCAGTGGAAATCCCGCCACAAACCCATGGACCCAAGTGCCCATGGCTACTGACGGGGCAGGCAATTTCTCCGCTATTGTTAGTCCCAAGGCCCATCTCTCGATCATTGAGTGGTACCTATCCGCCAGTGATGGCACCCTCACGCGCACCTGGCCCGCCGCCACTGCAGGACCAGTGCCAGCGACGGACGCAGGCCAGTTCGCTAACTGTCAGTATCAGGTAGACAATGAAATCGCCGTCTACACCGGCAGCGCGCCGGTTTACAGGCTTATCCTCACCGGCCCAGAAAATCAGGCATACGCTGCCACTGCCCCCAGTGACAGCAGCGGCAACAAAATAGACCGCCAATTCAACACCACACTCATCATCAGTCAGGGCACGGATGTGGCGACCCGTTACCGCAGTTCCATCCGGTTCCGCGGGAACAGCAGCCGCAGCTACCAATACAAGCCGCTTCGGGTTTCCATGCCGGCGGATGACCGGTGGGATGGCGTCACGGATTTCAATCTGAATCCAAAATACCCATGGCTCCAATACCTTGGCATGAGACTGCAGCAGGCCTCCGGATTGAGGTCGGAAGATGCTGTGCCCGTGGAGGTGCGCCGGAATGGCGTCGAATACACCACCAATTCAGGAGCAGAGGATTACGGGCAATGGGTCCGCATGGAGGAACTCAACGGGGATTTTGTTTCCAGCCATTGGCCTGCTGCCAGCTCAGGAGGGCTCTACAAGAAGGGCCGCCCGGACCGCTACTGGCGCACCATCACCGCTCCCGGCGACCCTAACGTCTTTGTCGATGGGTGGAGCAAGCAAAACTCCAGCTCTGCCAACGATTGGTCAGATCTGGTGGGCTTTTTCAGTGCCTTCCAACCATTGGCAGCACCACACTTTCCCGGCGCTGTGCCAAATGATGTTTCCGAAAGTGGGGGAGGCAGCACCAGTGGCAACGGCAAGTGGGCCGGGACCGCTTTCTCCAATACTGAGATGGCAACGCTGGAAACTATAGCCGACACTGACCAGTGGGCCCGCTGGCTCGCCGTGATGACCCTGCTTCAGGATAACGAGACGAATCTTTCCAACGGCCAGGATGATGACTATGCCATCTATATGCAGCCCGGGGCGACCGGCCACCGCCTGCAATTTGTCCCGCACGACCTGGACACAATTCTCGGCGAGGGTGATTCGCCGCTGTCCTTTAGCTCCCGGGGGCTCTTTGACCCTACGGATGACGGCTCGGTCTTCAGGCCGCTGCTCCCCCTGCTCGGTAATAACCTAACAACTGGAAACGCAGCGTTCCGCGAAAAATACTTTCTGGCTCTACGTGAATTGATAGGCACCGTCTTCCGTGCGGACACCGCCACGGCACCCTTCAGCCTCTTCGTCGACAATCACGTCGGAGGATGGGTGCCTGAGGGCAAAAGAACAGCCATGAAGACCTTCATGGCAAACCGGGGCTCCTATCTGCTCGGCCTGATGAGTGCCACCGCCACCATCCCCCCCCCACCGGTTTCCTCCGCCACCATGACCTCCACGCATGGCGCCCTCATGCTCCATGAGATACTCGCAGGAAATGTGGCGGCTCATCAAAATGGCACACTCTTCCCGGATGTGATCGAGCTGCATAACTCCAGCGCCACTGCCATTGATATGTCAGGTATGAGCCTCACGGATGATCCGCTGGCGAAGAGTAAGTTTGTCTTTTCCGGTGGCACCAGCATTCCGGCAGGAGGCTACCTGACTGTCTATGCGGACAGCGATACCGGTGCGCCCGGGTTGCACACATTTTTTAATCTCAGTCAGGGCGGTGATGCACTCTACCTCTATGCCAGCACGCTGAATGCTCAGGCCCTGCTGGATAGTGTCGCGTTTGGGCCGCAGGCTGTGGATCTCAGCATCGGGCGCACCGGAGCAGGCTTGAATACATGGACACTCTGTGCGCCAACTATCAGTGCAGCGAATACCGCAGTGAGTTCCTTTGGCTCACTGAGCAGCGTGAAAATCAACGAATGGTTTTCCAATCCGGATTTCAGGGTGAAGGATGACTTTGTCGAGATCTATAACCCCGGGCTTTTACCAGTCGCCCTGGGAGGCATCAGTGTGACCGATGATCCGGTCAACTATCCGGCACGGCACGTCTTGCCCCTGCTCAGCTTTCTGGGGCCAGCTGGTTTCCATGTTTTCACTGCACCCGGAGGAGCCTCCACTGGGCCTTCGCAGCTCCCTTTCTCGATCAATAGCACCGCCGGCTGGATCGCGCTGACTGGGCAGAACGGCAGCCTCATTGATCAAGTCGATGTCGTGACCCAATCCCGGGATGAGTCCACTGGCCGGAGTCCTGATGGCGCAGGAACCTATGCGCGGTTCCAGCCGCCCACTCCGGGACTGGCAAATGCCGCGCTGCCCGCCCCCGTTGCTGCGCTCATGAACCATCTGCGGATTACCGAGCTTCTCTACAAACCAAGCAATGGAAATCCTGCCGACAACGAATGGCTGGAACTGCAAAACACCAGCGCCACAATCAGCCTCGATCTTTCAGGCGTTCGTTTCACCAACGGGCTCGACTACACCTTTCTTCCTAACACATCGCTCGCTCCAGGGCAGTTCATCGTTGTCTGCCGAAACCGGACGAAGTTTCTGGCCCGCTACCCGGCCCCGGGTATTAATCTTGCGGCCGGACAGTTCACAGGTGCACTGGACAACAACGGGGAAACCATTGTCCTGAGTTTGCCAAACCCAAGGGACATTGCCATCCTCTGCTTTGCCTACGAGACAACATGGGAACCCCTGACATTCAACAGCGGGCACTCGCTGACAGCCATCGACCCGGTGCTCACTGCGGCACGGGACTGGGGTGAGCGGACGACATGGTCAGCGTCCTCCCAGCCCGACGGCACTCCCGGCAGTGATGGTCCGCCCATTATCACCAGTCCGCTTACCGCTGGCGGTGTCCTTGCTGATGCCTTTTCCTATCAAATCAGCGCCACCAAATTACCTTCTCTCTTTGGAGCCAGTAATCTCCCTGCTGGACTCACCATCGATACTGCGTCCGGTCGCATCAGTGGCACTCCCGTTGCTTCCGGACTTTTCAGCGTGACTATTTCCGCCACCAATGCAGGCGGCATGGATTCCAGAACCCTCGTGGTGAGTATTGCCACTTCAGGCTCGTTCGATCATTTCACATGGGACTATGCACCTGCGACGGCGAATGCGGGCGAGGCTTTCGGAGTTCACATCACCGCGCGCGATGCTGCCGGCAGGCTGGTGACATCATACACCGGCAGCGTCAATACCACCGCCTCCACTTCAGCCCCCACTGCTGCCACCATGGTGGTGAGCGAGGCTACGGATGCCAATCCGGATCGCTTCGAAATCACTAACGCCTCCGGGCGCACTCTCAACACTGCCGGATGGAAAGTCTATGTTGAAGAGGGTGGCAATTCCATCTCCAACTATAACTCCGTGCAGTGGCCATTACCCGCAACCGTCGCGCCCGGCACCGTGTTCTGGGTGGATGACGGCACGGGGGCTCCTGCTGCTCCTAACTATTTCGGATTTGATTTCCGCTGGCCGGGCTCCTCCAGCGCATGGGCCATGATTGTTGATCAAAACAATCAGCCCGTGGATTTCGTCATTTGGGGGTATTCAGCAGCGGTGATGGACACGGCAGTCATCACCATCGGCACCAATCCTGTCAGTGTGAGATCGCTGTGGACTGGGCCGTCCATGCCGGTGAATACCGGCGCGCAAGTGGCCACAAGTGGCTGGCGACGGAAAGGGAACAGTGATGCTGATTCAGCCGCTGACTGGGACCTCGTGACCACAGGTCTGACCTTTGGGACCGCGAATCCGGAACTCACCATCCCTTGGGGTTCCGCTACCCCTCTCACGCTATCACCTGCCACAGTCACCCTTTCTGCTGGGGAGTTTTTTGGATTTCTCCGTGTCGCGCAGACGGCCACTGGCGTGGTGCTCAAGGTCGCAGACGCCGGCTCCCACAGCTCTCTGTCTGCCCCGCTTAACGTGCTGCCCTTTATTGATACGGATGGGGACGGAATGCCTGATGACTGGGAAAACGCTCATGGGCTGAATCACACTGCGAATGATGCGAATGCCGATGGTGATTTCGACGGCTGGAGCAACAAGGCGGAATATGTCGCTGGGACTGATCCGCGCTCGTTTGGGAGCAGAATCGCCGTGGCGTCATGGTCGGTTAGTCCACCCTTGGTGAGCATTCATTTCGATTCCATCGCCGGGCGCATCTACCGGCTCGGGCAGAGCAGTGAACTCTCCACGTGGCTGGCGGTTCCAAGCACCACTGCCTTACCAGCGGTCAGTGGTCCTTTGGTTATGACGGCGTCACATGCCGCCGGAATCCCCCGGATGTTTTACCGTGTGGAACTCGTCACTCCTCCCTGAGTGTGTTTTAGAGTGGCCACCCAGCCGGGAACTGCCGCCGGGTTGCACCCTTGGCTATCACCGTTCACCGCTTTGCGGTGAGTCCCGGGCAACTCCCGGAACTGCCCCGGAGCGCCTGATTGAAAGCCAGGCGTCCTATCTCACTGGACGACCGGGTGGTATATAAATAAACTGGCGGAACGCAGAGGACTTGCACCCCGTGCCAGCCGTTTTGGCCGCACGATCCCGCTAGCAACGGGTCCCGGTTCGCTTGCCCGGATTACGTTCCCTGTTTCTCTGCGCAGTGGATTCCGTAGAATGCCCTGCCGGAAGTGGTAGATCAGGCTGGAGTTGCACCAGCATCATCCGGGTTATGAGCCCAGCGCTCTACTGTTAAGCTACTGATCCGTGTGAATATGGTGGGGCCGGCGGGTTCTGCCCCCGCTCCGCGACTTTCACAGAGTCGAATGCCGGCTATCACACTACAGCCCCAGTTAGTTACCTTCGGGCCCATGCCTCCCGGGTCACTCTCCAGATCTGATCCTCCTGACGATCATCGGATATCACTGCGGCCTCAAAAATTCCCAGATTTTCGAATCCCAGGCGGTGTGGGACAGCGGCACTGCGCACGTTGCCGGGATCGCAGACGATGGTCACCGTTTCTATGGGAAGTGCGCGGAAGGCTTCCGTCGCCAGCGCACTGGCGGTTTCAGTGGCGTATCCTTGACCGATGGCATCAGACCTCAGCCAATAGCCGATTTCGCGATCACCGTCACCATTCCTGAAATGAAGTCCAGACCCGCCGAGGACGGTGGATTCTGCCGCGTCAAAAATGCCATAAAGTTGGTTTTGTCCTGCGGCGAAGTCGGCCGCGAATCGTTCCAGCTTGGCCTGTTGTTGCTCAAGCGGGAGAGGTTCCGCAGCGGCCCACGGCATCCATGAGCGCAGGTGTTCAATGCTGGAGGATATGGCGTCCAAGATCAACGGCGCATCCTCTGGTTTCCAGCACCTTAGGACTAGGCGGGAGGTGAGAATTTTAGCAGCGGGTGTCATAAGAAGGTTGGGTCGTTAGTTTGTGTCATAAAATCAGGAGTTATAGAATGGTAAGGTATGCCAGTGCTGCCCTGGCGCTCTCTGC
>JAYVJI010000470.1:0-2020 GCA_043769435.1 Verrucomicrobiota bacterium | reverse complement strand
CCCCATGGACCTGAGCAGTCGTAGACGCGCACTGGCTCGTTGTGTTCGATGTGGCCGTTGAAGGCCTTGGTGGGTGAAAGCGTGATCTCGCGCATGGGGACCCGCACTCCTGGGAGGGTGCCCCCGACATAGACGCGGGTGCTGGCGGGGAGGGAGGCGGAGCTGTGGCTGGCGATGGATTCTTCAGTGGCGACCATGTGGTGGGTGGATTAATGTGTTAGGAAAAATAGCAGGCAGAAGTCCCGGACGGGCTGGTGCCCGGCTGATTTTTCTTTGCTCCCTTCGCCGGTATGGGCCGGATCAGGTTCAAAGGGTCATTCCGCAGTTAAACGGAAAATCTCAGCCGGATTTGCCCGGCACCCCTGCGGATGTCCCCCTTCTTCACGGCACCCGCCGGATGCGCAACCGGAGGAAACGAGACGGCCAGCTGGTGGCAAAACCCACACCGCGTTGTTCTCAGCCAGTTATTCTCAGCCAGCTCGTTAGTTGGTCAACTTGACCCTATTACCAGCTTGCGACTGGATAGCTTGGAGGGCCTCGGCTTTTTTTCCGCTGTCGGAGATTTGAGAAACGTACGTCTGGGCACTGGCGGCGTCCCGGGAGGCCACGCTCTGGACGTAGCCGCTGAGAACGGTGTCACGCGTTGCTGGTGGAGGGCTGGTATCCAGCCATGTTTGCAAATCCGAGGCTTTGCCGCTGTTGCCGATGGTGCGCCCTATCTGAGCAGCAGCCTCCTGCTGCATGTCTTTATCTTTCACCTGGCCTAGGCGGTCAAAGGCACCGGAGGGGTTGCTCTGAGCCTGACCGGCAGCGGCACCGGCGTAGAGCTGATCGCGCTGCTTTTGATCACTGAGCCGCAGGGATGTCGCCTTCAAATCTTCATCGGTCGCTCGGCCGAAACTCAGACCGACAAATTTATTCCCATCGAAAACCTCTGCTTGGATCTGCTTAGGTTGCTTAGCCAGCCAGTCGAGGGCTCCTTTGGGGTCACGCCCTCCCCATGAGCCGACAGCCTCGGGCATCTTCGCGCGGAGGGGATCGTCAGCCGGGGAATTGAGAGCTAGGGCCACGGCTTTTTCCGGGGCTGTGAATTGGAGCATTTGCATGGCCTCTCCTTTTACCCGGGCTCGTTCATCGAGGTCCTCGATCTTGTTGAGTTCCTTGAGAGCGGCATCCGGGTCCGACATCATCTTAGCCATGATGAGGTTTTTCTGGGCCTCACGGAGATCGCCCGGGGCCATGCTCCCGCTTAGTTCTGAGATGATGGACGGGTCGCCTGGTCCTATACTGAAAGTAGCCATCTGGAGAAACTCGCGCTTTTTCAGTGAGCCCTCCGGCTGACTGGTGAACCAAGTGACCGCGCTCTTCCGGTCATGCAGCAGCCATTCGTGCATGGCGGCAAAGGTCGCCATCTGGCCCATCTCTCCTTTCAGCTCCGCCGCCTTGGCAAGGGCCAAGGCAGGATTGAGTTCTGCCAGCCTCGTGAAGGCTGAAAACAATTTCATGGCAGCGATGGGGGAACGGAAAGAAGACCCGAAGTCCTCGGCCGCGATAAGTGCCAGGATCTCTTCTTCCGACATGTTCAGAAAGGAGGATGACTGCTCAATGATCGAGCGGATGCCGTTCCTGGTGACGCGCGTCCCGGTTGCTCCCGCAGCCTTTTCCGGGCTACCGGCGGCGCTATTGGCTCCTGCTTTCCCCGTGGCGGATTGGTTCTTTCCGCCCTCCCGCAGGCCGGTGCCTCCTAGCTCTGCGGTCAGGGACTCTGCGGCTTTCAGCCTAGACCAATAAAAAATACCGGCTCCAGCACCGGCGAGGATTAAAGTCAAAATAAAGGGTATCCAGCGTTTCATGGGAGCAGTTGACAGCGTGTCTGTCACCCGGCAACCGGACAGCGCACCGAAATACAAACTCCCGGTCCGCCCGGAAAACAGGAAAATACAGCAAGAATCCACCCTTGACCAGCGGGCAGACTGCGCCTGATTGCGTTCCCCCCTAGTCCATACTCTCCGTGTTTGAA
>JAYVJI010000469.1:0-2715 GCA_043769435.1 Verrucomicrobiota bacterium | reverse complement strand
TCGCTCAAAGTCCGCCTCCATCCACGACTGCCACGGCGGCATAAATCCTCCCACTGGTCCGCAGGCGGCGGAGATTGGCGGCGGCAGCTTTACATTCATTTCCACCATGGCCATGCTCGCCGCAGGCTCGTCGCCCACTAGGTTGCCAGATAGAGCGAACTGCCAGTAAAGTGCCCCCGGGTCCTCCATCGCCTCCACCATGATGCCTGCTATGCGGTCCAGGAGAAGCTGTGAGCGCTCCGATTTCCTCACAAAGTAATGGCCGCCACCGAGCGTAGCCGGCACTCCACCGACCCCGTAGTGTGGGCAAAAGCGATGCGGATTAAGATGGTTCGCCTGCATGTGATCCGTCGTGTTTTCCGTCGTCCGCAGGTAATTCCAGAAGGTCAGATCATCGGTTCCCAAGGCATCGAACCAATCCGCCACCGGTCCCGTGCTCACCATATCACAGTCAAAGAACAACGTCTCCTTGTAGGGAGAGTCCACCAATGCTTCCAGCTTATTGAGCCAGCGCAGGTCATCGCTGCCGATGTGACATCCCCGCGTGGTCCGCACCGCTGCCACTCCGCGCCACGGCAACTGCGGCACGTAGTCCTGAGCATAGATCGTCACGGGAATGTCTGGGTTGTAACGCCGCAGCATCTGCACCTGCCCCCACGCCATCATTTCCGTGGCCACCGAATACGGACTGAGCAAAAATCCCCGCTGCGCAGCAGCACCAGTCCCCACCACCCCGGGGCGCGGCTGCGCCTCGGCCATTTTCTCGACCATCGGGGGCTCATCATCTGCTGGTGATCCCAAAGCTCGCGGCTCGTCCACACAGCTGCCCTGAGCCAGGATAGTGCCATGAGCCGGGATATCAGCCTGGGCCAGAGGTTGCCTCAGCCTGACCGCCCCCGGCACTGGCTGCTCCACTGGATCTACAGCGCTCCGTTCCATATCATCCACTCCCTCCTGGTTAAACTGCTGCCACGCCTGCACCCGCCGGTCCGGGCTGAGATCAAGATTCATACAGTAGGTGGAGATGGTTCTAAATTCCATGGATCATTGTATAACTATCCAGGTGCGTCACTTCAAGTGATTCTCTTTCCCCGGATGAGACAAAAACCTGAGCTGCCCACGCGGGGACGTCCATACCTTGTGAACCGGCGATTTGGTCCACCAAGTGGTTCCTTCCAGCGTCTTGACTTCTACCGGCCTTTGAATTGTCCGGCCAATCGATCCCCGGACCTACCCGCCTCCAGCGATCGAACGCTCCGCAGTGCCAATGCCGATGCTGTGGGTGGATGGATGCCGCTTGGGCTACACGTTGCCTAGCGACCGTCTCCCTAGGGCAATCTACACACTACAATCGAGTCATGATCTCCAGCAATGGAGGCCCTGGACCGCCGTCCAGTCAGCGACGGCAGTAGGATGGCAGCCTCGAAATGACGGCAAATGTTCCGGCGCTGCAGCTCGCAGCCTTATTCCGTCATCCGCCAGCAGATCGGAGGAACGCGATAAACCGTTAGGGATTAACTCGGTATACGGTTTCGTCTGAGCAACATACCGACCATCAAAGCGGAGAATAATCCGCAACCGGGCTCGGGAACCGTTGAGATCGAGAGACCCCACGATTGAATGGTGCTTCTCTCACCGGTGGAAAGATCGGCGGCAAAAAGCGTCCATGACCCGGAGCTGGCATCAAGGCCATTAAAAACACTTAGGAGCGCCGTACGGGCATCGGTGGCGACAACGGTGAGCGGACTGATCATGCGCCCATCCGGCTGCCATCCAGAGGAATTGATAGTCGAGGTGGCAAAGCCGGTGACGTTTTGATAAAGATGGATGTCCCCATTAGCAGCCGTATCATCAAAGGTAACCGTTAACATAGAATCTGCATAACCAAAACTGTTAGCGGCAGTGCGTCCGGGACGATTTAAGAGAATAGCTGAGGAGGGCGATCCTGTGTGCGTGAGAAATGCATAGAGATCGCCGTTCCACCCGCCCGAAAGGCCGAGCGTAACATTGACATCCGTGATGGTCTCGACTGCGGGAATGACAAGATTCCGGCTATCGGACCAACCAGTGGGATTACCATCAGGGATAATCCCACCGGCGGTGAATCCACTATTCCAATTTGCTGAGTAAATAGCAGCGCAGAGCGGCGCAACACTTGCTAGAAACACAATTGGTAAAAAGGAACTACGGAACCGCGTAATCATAAAATTAGATTTCATTAATTTGTTACATTTGTTAGAGATCATGATTAATATCAAGGATTGTAACGAAGACGATAAAAGGCGCGTGGAAGGACCTCGGTATCGACGAATTTGAAAAGCCCGTTTGCAGGCGCCGAGAGCGTTCTCATGGCCGACCAGACCGCGAGGTCAGTGGAACGCTCCACAGTATAACTTACGCCCGGTATGCCGACAAAGCTTGTCATCATTCCGGCCCCGTCTGGCAATGCGATAGCAGCGACCAACGCCCCTGCAAGCGGCGTGACTTGTATTGTTAGGGTGCTGTTGGCTACGCCTCCTTGGCCATCGCTGATGGTGTAGTTGAAGCTGTCATCGACATTTCCAGCAAGCGTATAAAAAATGTGCGTGGTGGACTGACTGATGGCGGCACCTTGCGCGCTGCCACTGAGACTGGCAATTGATAGGGTGCCGCCGTCGCTGTCACTGCAATTGGCGAGCACGTCTGCCTTTTTGATCTTCAGCGATAGCCCTATGC
>JAYVJI010000468.1:0-4358 GCA_043769435.1 Verrucomicrobiota bacterium | reverse complement strand
GGAAGGCATTTTCACGCAGGGCGACTTCACGCGGGCATGGAAGGCAGAGCCGGCGTTGGGGGCGCGTTTGGTAGCCGACTTCATGACCCGCCGGCCCATCTCCATCAGGGGAGATCAGCTCGCAGTGGATTTACTCCAGTTGCTGGAACGGCATCCGGTGGATGACATTGTGGTCGTGAATGAAGCGGGGGAACCGGTGGGCCTGGTCGACACTCAGGACCTCACCCGGCACCGGATAATCTAGCATTTTTTTTTGAGCACTATGAAAACAATCGCCGTATTGGGCACCCTAGACAGCAAGGGCCACGAGCACGCTTTCGTGGCGGAACTGATACGTCAGCGCGGGCACCGTACTCTGCTCATTGACGCTGGCTGTCTGGAGCCGCCGCAAGTGGCTCCCGATGTTCCCAGGAGCGTCGTCTGCCCGGGTATCGGGGACATGGCTGAGGATCGTGGTGTGAGGGTGGCTGCCATGGCGCTAGCCGTACCGGCATTCATCGCGGATCTGGCTGCTGAAGGAAATATTGATGGTATCATTTCCCTAGGCGGCGGCGGGGGGACAGCCATTTCCACAGCCGCCATGAGAGCGCTCCCGGTCGGTTTTCCCAAGGTGATGGTCTCGACCCTGGCAGGAGGAAATGTAGCGCCCTACACCGGCTCCACAGACATCGCGATGTTTCCTTCCATAGTTGATGTGGCCGGACTGAACCGGATTTCCCGCCGGATTTTCACCAACGCTGCGGGTGCTATCTGCGGCATGGTGGAAAGCGCTTTGGCAGAAGGCGGAGCCGGTGACCGTCCCACCATCGTGGCCAGTATGTTCGGGAATACCACGGCATGTGTGAATGAAGCGCGCCGCCAGTTGGAAGAGGCTGGCTGCGAGGTCCTCGTTTTCCATGCGACCGGTACCGGCGGCAGAACGATGGAATCACTCATTTCCAGTGGTATGGTCGCTGGTGTATTGGACATCACGACCACAGAGTGGGCAGACGAATATGTGGGCGGTATCCTCGGCGCAGGAAAAGAGCGAATGGATGCTGCCGCCCGGGCTGGAGTGCCCACCGTGATCGCGCCCGGCTGCCTGGATATGGTGAACTTTGGCGAGCCGGATACCGTTCCTGTAAAGTTTAAAGGCCGCACTTTTTACCATCACAACCCCCAGGTCACACTGATGCGGACGAGTCCGGAGGAATGCCGGGCGCTGGGGAGGATCCTAGCTGAAAAGGCAAACGCGCACGCTTCAAAAGTCGCCGTAATCCTGCCCCTGCGCGGAATCAGCATCATCAGCGCCGCAGGCCAGCCTTTTCATGACCCTACTGCCGATGCCGCGCTCTTCGACGCTATCCGGGAACACTTACGCCCTAGCATTCCCCTGCTGGAACTGAGCTGCACTGTGAATGATGCGGAATTTTCCGGAGCCTGCGTCAGGCAGTTGCGTTCGATGATGGCGGGCAATGGGTGAAGCTGCTGTAGGTCGCCGGGTCTGGGGTTTGGAAGCTGGAATTCACCACGCGGCCGTCCCTCCCTCACGGTGCAAGCCGGGCACCGGGAGTGGCCAGTTCGCTCAGCCGGTCAACATCCGGTTCCTTTGCCGTCCAGCAGATGCTGCGCAGGACAAGAATCCGGAAGAGAGGATCATCAAAAGTCCATGTGTAGTGGCCGGGAACGCAGCCGATGACGCGGCTGTTTTTTCGCTCCAGACTCCACAGTTCCGGGCGGGGCGCGCCATCCTCTACGGCTTCACCTAACACCTTTATCCGGGCAGCATCTCCCTTCAATCCCCAGTAGGTTTCGTCAGTGAAACGCAGCGTCGGAAAGCCCCGGGTGACAGGATGATCCGGCGCGGGAAATGTCAGAGCAAACTCGCCATGACGGTATTTGGTTTCTCCCTGTTTGGTTGCTAGGCCGATGCGCTCGCTCAATTCTGGAATGTAGTCGCCGCCTTCTATGGCCCAGTGCAGATAAACGAGCCCCCCGCCGCGTTCCTGATACTCATCCATGAGCATGGCGGCCCGCGGATTCCATCCAGGATTCTTGGAAAAGAACACCGTGACGTCTGCCACAGCTAGTTGTTCCGGCTTGGGGAATTCCCATGAGGTGTCCACCGTGACTCCTGCCGACATGGGCAGGAGAGTCGCCCAGCGCTTTTGCCAGAGGGGATAGTCATGTTCATTTTCACCGTGATCCTTGGGCCCTGCACTGAGCAGGATGCGCAGCGGCCGGCGCTTGCCGCCAGGAGGCGCGGTTGGGGGATCTCCGAGCACGGCTGCGATTTCTGCACGCGACCGCGGAAATGGCACGATGATGTCCTTTCTGCCAATGGGCGCCGGCTCTAGGGGATTTGTTAGAAGAAAGGCAAGCAGGTCTCGCTGCTGATCTGCGGTGAGGCGTTCTGCGTAACCCTCTGGCATGAGTGAGGTCTTCAGAGATTCGATTTCCACCACATCAGCCCGCGCCAAAGCAGGCATGGCGCCTGCCTGTAGTGCCAATCTCACGACCTTGTCATCTGCTTGCCTGACAATGCCGGTAAGCGATTGCCCGTCTTTCATTTTGACCCTGCTTGCCGGGTGGTCCGGATTGATAGCGGCAGAAGGCTGCAGGATATCGGCTAGGACGCTGTCACGGTCGCGGAATATCAGATTAGTCAGGTCAGGACCGACAGCGATGCCTTCGCGGCGGAGCTGGTGGCAGGTGTAGCAGGCGGCTTCATCGCTGAAAAAGATGCGCCGTCCCGACAGCCAGCTGCCGGGAATAGCGCCAGCGGATTGGGCTCCGGCTCCGGCTGTGGCGGTGACGGCCCAGGGATTCCACACTCTATTGAGGGCGATGGGTAATTTCATGCCATGGGCCGTGAAACTGAGGCGGTCGGTGGAGATAGCTGCCGGGGCAGGAACGGGGGTCCAGTCCAGTGATGCCCCAGGCTGCAGTAGTGGCTGAAAAGGGTTGGCGTTGTCGATCTTCATGCCTGCCCCTGCGCGCATTTCCAGAGGCGGGTTTTGCGTGACCAGCACATCCATTTCCGGGCGCTGGATGATGCCCGTTGCAGGAGATTGCCAAGAACCGGGCACTGGCAGTGTCACTGCATAGCCGACGGATTCCGTTTGCTTTTCTATTTTCAAAACCAGCGTTTTGGCATCGGGCGTTATGCTCAGCGCTAGGGTTCTCACATCCCGGCGCGGCGCGGCCATCTGGTTGCGGACGATCTGATAGCCCGGGGCGATGACTTCATAGCGGTCGCCTGCGCTGACGTAGAGACCAGCTTCGATTCTGATTTTTTCCAGCACGCCCGACCATTCTTCAGGCTTCAACTCACGGTCAAATCTGACGCGAAATTCATCCGGTGCGCTGGCCCACGAGGAGACTGGCTGTGGGGCGCTTTTGACGGCATACCTTATTTTGAAGATGCGTCCGTCGCCCTTGGGGCCGGTGCCCCAGTCCGGTGGGCCGGTGTGACAAGCGACGAGGAGATCCCCCTGCGGGCTGACACAACAATCGACCGTGAGCAGCCCGAGGCAGGCGATGAGCGTGTTCTGTCCTGTGTATCCGTCTGCGGATGGGATCAGCTGCGTGCGCCAGAGCTTGCCGCGGGCCTCTCCGCACACGAGAGCGTTGCCCGCCCAGAGTTCCGGGCCGAAGCGGGGACCGCCATTGACGCCCTCATTAAAGACCATGCCCACAGCGCTCTGGTGCTGGGGTCCGTATTCCACGACCGCTGGCCAGTCCAGAACGTCCGGCAGGTGCTGCGGGTGGCGGGGCGGAAAGCCATAGTGTTTCCCGGGCTGGATATGCAGGAGTTCATCAAGGGCATTTCCGTTAGGCAGCCATGTGGCTCCCTCCTGTTCGGTCGCGAAAAGATCCCCTTCGCGGTTAAAGCCCAGGGCGCAGGTGAAACGTACGCCGGTGCAGACTGTGGTGCGGGTTTTAAAATCCGCAGTCACTTTCTGGATGGTCCCGCGCTCACTTTTCAGATCGTATCCTGCCTTGCCTGTGGCCGGGTCGATCAGATAACCGTTGGCATAGTTGGCACATCCTAGGCCGAAGTAGAGACTGCCGTCCTTTGGGTCCACGGCGAGGCCTACAGCATCGACGTTTTGGGAAATCTCCTGCCAGCCAGTGGCTATGATGATTTCTTCGTCCGCCCGTCCGTCCCGGTCCTTGTCGAGAATGAGTGAAACCTTTCCTTTGCTGGCGACGAAGACCCCATCGCCCCGGGGATCATTTCCCGCAGTCAGTACGATGCCGATGGGCCCGCGGAGGGAGTCCTTTTCCCAGAAGGGAGCAGCGTGGTCCTCTAGGCCATCACCGTTGGTGTCCGTGAGCAGGTGGATATGGCCATCGTAGCCCAGCGCCACCAGTTT
>JAYVJI010000467.1:0-3070 GCA_043769435.1 Verrucomicrobiota bacterium | reverse complement strand
GGTCCGGCCAACCATCGAGCACCGGAGGCGTGACCTCCGCAGGCAGAGTCTGCGAATTTCCCGGCTCCAGCAACTGGCGCACATGATAAAACCCTGGCGGCAGCAGCGGGAAGCTGAAACCTCCCGCCGCGTCCGTCTCCGTGCGCCGCTCGGTTTCATCCAGTTCCCCATCATAGTCCGCGTCCAACCAAACAATCGCCCCCGATACCGGTGCGCCATCCGCCGTGTTTCCGTCCCGGTTAGGGTCCGTGCGGACTGCGCCCGTGATGGTCCCGCCGGAGTTGTTGAAGACGAGCGGATTGGTAAAATACTCCACCACTTCACGCCCATCTCGGAAGCCGTCTCCATCGGTGTCCGCACTGTTAGGATTGGTTCCTAGCAAGCCTTCTTCGATGGAAGAAAGCCCATCGCCATCGGCATCCGTCGGAGGTAATGGCCGGATGCGGAAGAAGGCTCTGTCCTGTAAAGGGCCTAGCAGCGGAGCCTCTAGAAGGCCGCCCGTTCCGGGAATCGGACCGACATAGAAATCAAATTGCACCAAGTCCGGCGAGTCCAAAATCTCATACTGGGCGCCCGCCACCGAGTCCCAGAGGAGTGAAACGCCCGTTGCCTCTTTTTCGATGTTCAGGGCCAGCCTTGACGAGGCGGAGTGCGGATCAGTCCCCGCTAGATATTCATCACGAGTGCTGACTCGATCGCCGTCCGGATCCTGGTCCAACTGCCAAAACTGGATCTGCTGCTCCTGCTGCCACCACGTTCCTGGAGGAAAGTCCGACGCTGGACCTTGGGCAAAACACGCACTGGAACCGGTGAGCAATACCGTGATGCAGTTTAAAAGCTGAGACGCGCAGAAGGAGAAAAGAGAGTTCATCACCAGACATAGAACCAATCGAAGCGTGAGATTGCAAAGATTTTTTCTCCCGTCTCCCGTCATTTGGGGTAATCGGGGCACCCAGATTCATGGCGTGGATTTGGTCCTGTGGTAGCTCGAAGGTGCTCTTCAGTTGGGCTATTTTGCTGGTTCTGCACGCCAGCGCTACACGGAAGCCAAAGACTGCAATCTGCAGGTGGCGAAGTGGCAGGCGTTGAGTGGAGAAGGCGATGGCCTCGAGGTCTCGGTCCAGCCCTGCGGCTTCGCATCTCGCGGTGAACCGTTGCTACGGAACACTACCAGGAAAGCCACGCGGGCACAGGCTTACCCAGCACGGCTGGGGCATCGGCATCTGCCACCCAGCCGCGCTGGCTGCCGCCGGCCACGGTGACGAAGGACCAGCCGCCGCTCTGTTCGCTGGCGATCACGGTGGTGCCAGGGGGAGGACTGGCGGCCTCCCCGGCATCCGCAAATGGAGAAACTTTCAGCACAGGCGTTGCGGCAGTGAGGATCCTCACCCTTCCGGCTTTCAGCCCCTCCCGCAGAGCGAGCACGCCTATTACTGTTAGCAGAATACTGGAGACGGTGGCCGTCATCGCCCCGGGGCCGCGCAGGGATATCAGGCCCCTCAGAAAAATCAGAATGCCGGCGGTAAGAGCGCCGCCCAGTGTGATCCATGACCAGGCACTGAGGCTGATTTTCCGAGGAGCCCATTCCCACCAGTGGCTGGGAGGCCGCGGGAGTGTCCTGGCTTTTTGCAGGGCCAGTTTAAGATTCGCCTGGATATCGCTGTCCAGCGGAGCCATGAGCGCCGCGCTTTCATAGGCATGAATCGCCGGGCCGTATTGCTTTAGTTTGAAGTGGGCATTACCCAGATTATAGAGTCTGTCGGCTGTCGGACCTTGCTCGCGAATGAGCGCCGCGCCGGCTTTGGCGGCGGCGGCGAAATCGTCCCTAGCATAAAGCTCCGCCGGGGTGCTCGCGGCGCGCACTGGCACAATGAACAGCAGCAGGAGGAGAAAGCAGGCTGATTTCCTAACCATTGGTGCTGGATGTCAGGGATTGCATGGCATCGCTGAGACGGGCACGCCATGACTGAATGGAGTCCCCTGCGCCTCGGGCCGGGCTGTAGAGGCGGCGGTCTGCTTCATGGAAAAACTCCATCACCGGCGAATCCGGAGCAAGGCGGGACCTGATGTCCTCCAGCGTAATGGCCTGAGGAGGTCTTCCCCAAAGCGTGCCCATGCGTTCCTGGAGCGCGCGGCGGGCAGCGGCAAAGAAACCAGGCACATCACCGCGTCCGGCAAATGAGTCGGCCTCCTGCAGCGCCTGGCGGGTGGCCTTTTCCCTGGCCTCCCGGGCCTGGCGCGCGGGGTCGTGCCGCACGGCCCTGACTCTGGCCAGGACCAGCCCGGCAACGGCCAGAACGCCGCAGACGCCGAGTGCCCATGGAAATCCCGCACGGAATACCAAGGCCACACCAGCGGGACGGAAATCGTCTTCATGCAGTCCTGCTAGGGGATCAGTCACGGCGGGCTTTGGCGGATCCACTGTAGCCGCTGCCGGTGCCGTGTCGGGGACTGCAATGCCGGTCACCTGGACCCTGGCCCCGGGAGAAGTGGCCGTCTTATACTTCGCAGCATCCGGATCAAAATAGCTGAACGAAAGCAGTACGTTTTGCCCGCCGGGTCTGCGCGCTACGGCATTGAATTGAAACTCCCGGGTGCCAGCAAATGAGGCCATATCACTGGGGTTGAAGGCGGACTTTCCTGGATAGACTTTCCAGTGATCTGCGGGAAGCATTTCCGGCTGACGGAGAAGGTTGAAGTTTCCCTCGCCCTTGATCTGCGCTGCCACCTCCATGGGCTCGCCGGTTTGCCATGCTGAGGGAATGCTGGTGCTGCCGAACTCGAATTTACCAACCGCTCCACTGAAGCTAACAGGTTTTCCTTCAGCAGGCAGTGCGCGCACTTCGATACTGGCGGCAGCGTCCTTGCGAGAGGTGAGCAGTGCGTCTTTTTGAGTCATGCGTCCGCCGAACATTCCAAAGGGATCATTGAAGGGATCGCGCCTGCGGGAGCGGTCCGGGATGGACATCCTCGCCTTGAGGGTAAGGTCGGGGGGATAGGTCCCAGGCTTGGTAGCGGAAAGCCCGCCGAACCATGTCACCACAAGATAGCGTCGTCCATTCAGGACCTC
>JAYVJI010000466.1:0-8907 GCA_043769435.1 Verrucomicrobiota bacterium | reverse complement strand
TGCACTTCTTCCACCTCTTCCCGATCCATGATCGAATCAGGCATCATCACCGTGAGCGACCGGGCATCTGCGGGTGCCTATGAAGATATGAGTGGCCCCGCACTGCGGGCAGCAGTGACGACAAAAGGCTGGCGGGTGCTGGCCAGTGTCGTGGTCCCGGACGAAATGTCCGCCATCCAGCAGGCTGTGCGCGCACTGGCGGCCCAGGGCTGCCACCTTATCCTCACCACCGGCGGCACAGGCATAGCAAAGCGGGACGTGACTCCAGAGGCCGTCAGGGCCATCATGCGCGTCGAGATTCCCGGGTATGGGGAAGCGATGCGGATGGTCTCCTTTGCGGCGCTGCCGAATGCTATTCTTTCCCGTTCGCTGGCCGCCGTGGTGGATGATGCCCTCGTAGTCTGTCTCCCCGGCAAGCCCAGTGGCGCCGTGGAGTGCCTAGAAATCATCGCCGCTGCGATCCCGCACACCGTGAAAGTGGTGCGCGCGGTACCTGACGCCTGCTGATTCCCATGTCATGTCACTGCGCCACAGGGCTCAATCGTTGATCAGGGCTCAATCGTTGATCCTTGGATGAGATGCCTCAGGGACTATATATATATATACCTAGCTATCTACCTAGCGGAGCGGATGAGCTGGCCGGGGGGACTGGGCGCGCTGAATTTTTTGGCATGTGCTCTCCGGCTGAAGGGAGGGAGGGGTGATAGATCCTCCACAGTCTCAAGGCCCCTCCGGTGGCGATGGCGAGAAGGAGGGCGCTGGCGATGATGACTTCCCGGCGGGTCATTTCCGGGGCGGGCGGGAGGACCCTGGGTAGGATGCGGAGGATGCGGGACTGGCCGGGGAACTTTTGCTGCGGGAGTTTTGCAGCGTTGGGCCGTGATCCCGGGTGATGCGGAGGAGGGCAACCATCACGCCCTGGATCACGAGTTCCTGGGCAGGGATGAGGTCCGGATAGCGTGGATTTTCCGCATGAAGGTAGGGCTGACCGCTGCGCAGGAGGTAGCGCTTGAGGGTGGTCTCGCCGTCGATCAAGGCCGCTACGACGTCACCAGCGCGCGGTTCACGGAATTCCAGCACGACGTTATCTCCGTCGAGAATGCCGGCACCGGTCATGGAGTCTCCGCGGACTTTCAGGGCGAAGGTGCGCATGTTATGTGGGATGTGTAGACAGTCTGCATCCACGCTCAGGCAGCCTTCCATGCCTTCTCCGCCCTGCTGTGGCATGCCCGCAGGGATGCTTCCCAGCAGAGGGATCTGAATGATGCGGGGAGCACGGGGAGCGGATGGGGATTTAGCGGTGAGCACGAGGCCGCGGGCTTTCCCGAGGACCCGCAGCCAGCCGGCTTTTTGCAAGGCCTTAAGGTGCTGCACGACACTGGTCTGGCTGGCAAATCCACAGGCCGCCTGGATTTCCCGGGTGGAGGGGGCCACGCCGCTGAGGTTCAAGTGTTCCCCTATAAAATCCAGCACCTCCTGCCGCCGGGCAGGCATGGAAGAGGCAGATTTTGCGGTCGGTTCGGTTATCATGGGGCATTTCGTATGTTCACATGAACACCGGCGCAACCGCATACACGCAACTTGCCGTTTTCATCCTTTGTGGATTTCTCTTTGCATTCCCGCCATCACCGCATCAGAAAGCGCGCCCCTCAAATATTTCATATGTCTCCTCGCGTAAAAAAAATCACCACCGCCATGCGCGGCAATCCTGACTGGCAAGCTGTCCTCGATCTCATACTCAAGGAGTTTGACTGCCAGACAGGCACGCTGCATAAGTGGCATGATCTCCATGCCATGCTCGAACTCGTCTGCCACCGGGGCATCCCGCGCGAGATGATGAATAAGGTAGAAAGCATCCCCATGGGCAAAGGGATCGCCGGCACAGCTGCAGAGCGCATGGAGCCGGTGCAGATCTGCAATCTTCAGGCTGACAAATCCGGAGTGGCCAAGCCTGGTGCCCGGAAAACCAAGGTCGGGGGCTCCGTCGCCGTGCCGATCGATTTGGGAGGCCTGCTCGTGGGCACTCTCGGGATAGGGAAGCTGCTTCCCTATGAATTCACTCCGGAGGAAACAACGGATTTGCAGCAGATCGGCGGAGCCATCGCGGATAGCTGGACCTCATAGCGGCAGCACGCAGCTGACGGCTAGGGAACCCGGCCAGAAATCGGCCAGAAATAAACGACCAAATAAGGCGCAGGATTTTTTCTGCCTTTTGGCCGCATCCCTAAAGTCCGGCAGCCTCAATGTGCGGCACGCCGTGCATCCATGCGGGAGCATGGTTGCCGGACACCACCTCGTAGAGTGATCCGTGGGAAGTGATGGCCGGCATTCCCCTGAATGCGGGGAGCAGTGGGTCCTGATCATGCAGGCAGGCGCAGAGGAAATGAATACCGCGCCGGTGAGCAGCGGTCCGGGCACAGCGCAAAAGCAGGCCGGCCAGCGCCGCGTCATCATTTTCCACGGCGAGGAATGAAGCATACGCCATCGGCAGCACAGAGCCATCCTCCGGCAATGGAGGCCAGCCGGTGAGCATGGCGGCGGCATTGAGCGGGCGCCGCAGCCACTTTTTCCAGCCGCTCAGCCCCTCCAGCCTTACCTGCCGGATGCCCCGCACATCATAGATGGCGACCACTCCAGTGAGCCGGCCGGCCTCTCGCAGGAGGAGAAAATCCTTCATCTCCAGCCCTGGCCAGCGCCCTGTGCCCAGCAGATCTGCTGCCGCATGGACAGGAGCCAGCAGGCGGGTCCGGTGGCGGGCATTGAGAAACTCTGCCACCTCCTCCGCATCACCGCTGCGGCCTGTCGTCACACCGGCGGGCAGGGCAAGGCTTCCTCTCCTGACAAAAAAAACTGGGCAGAGCAGTTTCCCGCGTTCGATGTATGCCGGCAGCCCGGCCCGGCTCCCGGTGATACTGCCGCGCGCGGCGTGGTTTTCCTCAAAGACCGCCGTCCATGTCACCACCGCCGGAGCGGCCTCCCCGCAGCCCTCTAGGTGCCGGTAGCCCTCCACCAAGGCGCGCCCGCCCCGTCGCTGCCATGAGGGGTGCAGCCGCAGATCACAAAGATAGGCTGCATCCGAGGGCACCCCGCCCCACCAGGCCCGGCGCACCACCCTAGATCCACAGGCTGCCAGGGCAGCTCCGCGCCAGACCGTGGCCACATCATGCCGCAGCCCATCTATATCCCCGCCAAAAAACGATGGCTCCCGTTCCAGACAGACCCGCAGCCCGCCCTGGACGGGCGTGTCCCTCAGCAACCGCCGCAGCGCCGCGTCGTCCGCCGCAGTCCCTGCCCTGGTGAGAAACCGCTCAGCCATGCGCAGGGGGTGGAGACTCGAAGCGGTTTGCCGCTACATTTTTCCGCGTCTGCCGAGGGTCGAAAATCCGCCCATTCATGGCGACGTAAACGCCCGGCGGCAGAGTCTGCGCCGCCGCCACCGCAGTGCCGATATTGAACTCCGCATCACTCACGCGGAACCGTGCCGGCTGCATGGATCCCGTCAGAGCGATCGTGCGGCCCTCCAATCCGGTCAGCGCCAATGCCGTCTCGATCATGGTGTCCGTGCCATGCGTCACCACGACCCGTCGGCAGCCATGGTCCGCTATTTTTTCCCGGATCACCATGCGATCCCCCGGCGTCATCTCCAGGCTGTCCTTTTGAATAACCGGCAGGATCTCATAGCTAAAGGCCACATTCGCCTCCTCCAGCAGGCCGGAAACCTGGGGAGGGCCCACTGCATACTCGCTCTTCGCATCAAAGTAGACCTTATCTATAGTGCCTCCACAGGTCACGAAAAGCAGGTCCGGCAGCCGGGCATGGTCATTCATCATGAACCCACGGTCCTGCACCCGGGCCGCGCACCGCGCAATGATTTCCTGCCATTGGACGAAGCGTATTTTCCAAGGATCTTCCCCATCAGCCCCTGCTCTCATTGCTGGCAAGTAAGTAATTGGCGTAGTGAGCCTATCGCTCACAGGCCTCAATTTGTTCTCGGCCCTCTACTAAAGTTGTTCGGATCCCGACGTCGCAGCGTTTATCTCCGTTGTCCTAGAAGGGTTTGACAAAGAGGCTTCCTCTTTATTATCAAAGCTGTCACTGGAACCCTCATCATTCAACGCGACAGCGGCACATGCCAAGCCCCTTATCCGCGCTGCGCAAAGCCCGGCGGCGGGCCGCTAGCTGAGGGCGTGGCGAAGCGCTGTGCGGCAGACTTCCAAGGTAGCATCAATGTCGTCCTGGCTGTGCGCCAGCGAAATGAATCCAGCTTCGTAGGGGCTGGGCGCGAAGTAGACACCCAGCTCCAGAGCCTTGTGAAAGTAGCGCTTGAAGGCCTCTGCATCACCGCGCTTCGCGTCATCAAGGTGATGCACGGGCTCTTCAGTGAAATAGAGACAGAACATGCTTCCGATCCGGTTGAAGGTGAGGGGGCGCCCGATTTCCGTCAGGATGCTGCGGATGCCGGCCTCAAAATAGGCGCCGGTTTCCTCCAGCCGCCGCCAGCCATGGTTCCTTTCCAACTCGCGGAGTTGTGCTAGGCCCACTGCCATGGCGAGCGGGTTTCCCGACAAAGTGCCCGCTTGGTAGACCGGGCCATCCGGTGCGAGGAAATTCATGATCTCCGCCTTCCCCCCAAAGGCCCCAACCGGAAGGCCGCCGCCTATCACTTTACCCATCGCGGTGAGATCAGGGTTCAGCCCTATCATTTCCTGATAGCCCCCCTTTGCCAAGCGGAATCCGGTCATGACTTCATCGAAGATAAGCACCGCACCATGCCGCGCACAGAGATCGCGGATGTGTGCCACGTAGCCCGGCAGGGGAAGAAAGAGCCCTGCATTGGCGGGCACAGCCTCCACGATCACAGCGGCGATCTCGTGGCCCTCTGCCGCAAAGAGTTCATCCAGTGCGGCGAAGTTATTATAGGGCAGTACAGTCGTCAGCGCCGCCAGCCCTGCCGGGACACCTGCGCTGTCCGGTCGGCCATGCGTGAGCGCGCCGCTGCCGGCTGAGACGAGGAGGCTATCGGCATGGCCATGATAGCAGCCATGGAACTTCACGATGCGGTCGCGGCCAGTGTAGCCCCGGGCCAGCCGCAGGCAACTCATGGTGGCCTCCGTTCCGCTGTTACACATCCTCACCATTTCCACCCCCGGCACCCACTCACAGATCGTGCGGGCCATTTCCACCTCCCAGGGATTGGGAATGCCGAAGCTTAGGCCGCTCTTGGCAACCTCATGCACAGTGGAGACCAGTACTTCCGGCGCGTGTCCCAGAATGGCCGGGCCCCACGTGCCCACATAGTCGATCATGGAGCGTCCGTCCACGTCCTCGATGCGGCAGCCCTTGGCGCGGCGCACAAAAAACGGTTCGCCACCGACATTGCGAAAGGCCCGGACGGGACTGTTGACCCCACCGGGGATATACTGGCGTGCGACGGCGAAGAGCTGGGAGGAAATGGACATCAGGATGAAGGGGCACCGGTGTGCGGAATTTCAAGCGCAGCCCTGCACAGCCAGGCAGAGGTAGAACCGGCGGTTGATCATATCATGACTGCAGCGCACCCAAGACCTGCGCGCATTCCGCCAGCAGCAAGGTCTGGGCTCCCGCCTCAGCGTCCCTGGAGCCCCCACGCAAGGCTGCGCAGGCAGCATCGGACCACAGCTCAACCCATGGCCGACGGGTGAGATCTTCCCTGCCTTGTGGCGGGGCCACGCGGTTTCTTATGCTGAGGATCGCGCAGGCGTACAGGAGGGACTCTGCCAGCGGCGCAGCGGCGTCTGCCCGGAGATCTGCGGCGATCAGAGCCCTAGCCACTTTTAAGCGGTGCTCTAATCCAGGCGCGATGCTGGCCATACGCTGCCTCTCTTCCTCTGTCAGCGGGTTGGCGGGTGGTGTGGCCGGCGTGCTGCCGTCCAGCGGCCGGCTGGCGCGCTCGCTGCGGGTGATCAGGCCCGCTGCCTGCAGCGATTCCAAAGCTGTTAGGGTGGCGCGATCCATGACCAGCAAGCGGGTGGGTTCCTCCGGACCTTCGTTCTTAAACATTTGTTGGTGCAACTGCTCCAGCCGTGGCTTCCATGCCTCCGCATCCCTATCCACCACGATGGCGATGGTGCTTCCGTGCATGTCTGCGGCGAAGCGTTCGTCACAGGAAATGAGGTGCTGCCCCAGGAGTCGCAGGCATTGTGCTGCCAGAGCCTGCGCTCGATCTGGAGGAGCCAGGGGCTTGACCGCCGGCTTCTCAGGCCCCGGAGTGAGGATGACTTGCAGGCGATTGAGAAACGATTGCCCTCCGCCTTTCAAACTGATGCGATCCATGCTTCCCCGCAGATCCAGCACGCCGTCGGACAGTCCCTGTTTCATTGCCAGCGTTTCCAGCATCCCGTGCTCAATGGAATTTTCTGTCACCAGATTGATCACCGTTACAGAGCGCTTCTGGTGCTTCCGCCACGCCCGGGCGATCCGCTGCTCCAGCTTGGCCGGGTTCCATGGCAAGTCACAATTGATCACCACGCTGGCATTTTGCAGATTCAGTCCAGTGCCCCCGCTCTCCGTGCAGAGCAGGATGCGGCAGTCAGGATCTTGCTTGAATGCCATGATCTCCGCCCTCCGCCGCTTTTGACTAACCTGTCCCGTGTGCAGCGCATAGCCGATCTTCATTTCCTTCAATAATCCCTGCACCAGTTCCAGCATGCGCACCCATTCGGAAAAAATGATCACCTTCACCTCCGGCTCCGTGAGACAGTCCTCCAGAATGCTGCGCAGTTCATCCAGCTTGGGACACTCACGCGCTTCGCTGTCAAGAATGTAGACACTGTCACAGATCATGCGCATCTTCGCTAGGTTCAGCATCAGCCGCTCGAACTCCTCTTTGCGCAGTGGCCGCTGCTTTGCGATGGCCGCGATCCTTGCTGCGTTCTCTTGCGGGCCTTCATACGCTGCGGCCTGCTCCTCCGTCATCCGCACAAAGCGATTCTCGTCCGTGCGCTCCGGCAACTCATCCTCCACATCACTCTTACGCCGCCTCAGCATCAACGGCTTCACACGGTCATGCAGCGCAAGCAAGTTTTTGTAAGCCTCCGGGCGGCCCCTGTCATCAAGTGCATAGAACTCCCGGTTAAACCGGAACAACGATCCGAACACCTCTGGATCAAGGAACTCCACCAGCGAATAAAGTTCATCTATCCGGTTCTCCAACGGTGTGCCCGTTAGCACGAAGGCGTAAGGACTGCGCAGCAGCTTTACGGCACGCGCCGTGTTGGATGCCCAGTTTTTAATGCGCTGCGCTTCATCCAGCACCACAATGTCAGGAGCCAGACGCTCATTGATGTCCAGCACATCACTGCGTACTTGCTCATAGTTCATCAGCGTAAACACAGGTGCCTCCTTCGTGTAATGCTGGCCACGCTCGCGTCTCCCTCCATAGACTATCTGATAGTCCAGAGTAGTGAATTTCCGGATCTGTTCCTCCCATTCACTCTTCAGCGAAGCCGGGGAAATGACCAGCACCCGCCGCACCTTCCCCAGCCTATGCAGCAAAGCACAGGCCGCTATCGCCTGGATCGTTTTCCCCAGGCCCATTTCATCCGCCAGCATCGCACGCCCCTTGAAGGCCAGATGCAACATGCCATCCCGCTGATACGGGTACAGCGGCATCAACGTCACCTGCCCGGGGGCCGTGCCACTCACCACCCGCTGCTCATAGTCCCGCCGCAGCGTGGCACGTTGATCCTCCAGCGCACAACGTTCCAGCCAACGCGCAATAGCATGAGAAACGCGCAATACAGGCCCACTCAGCGCACCGAGGATTTGAAAGGCATCCTCCACCCTGACATCCACTGTCAACACGCCACCCCTGTCAAAAAATCCCTTCACTTTGGAAGGCAAGCGCCCGGGATTTCCGCGCACCACAAACGTCGGCAAATCTTTATGCCGTAAAATTTCCGCACGCCCCGAACCCTCCTCCACGGCGGCAGCCCAGCGCTTCCCCATCCGCTTCTCCAATTGCCACAGCACCGCCTCCACATGCTTGCAGGTGCCCAGTCCATTGATGCGAAAATCCATGCACGAGCAGTCAAACAAGCGCTCCTTCACATCATGAATCTGCACCACATATGGCAAGCCGCTCTCCGATGACACCTCGAAGTCAGAAAACACCGGATACTCCGCCGTCATGTTAGTCACTTGCATCGCCTCCTCCCGCGCCCGCAAGCGACGACGATTGACCTCATCCACATCCGTCGTCCGCCAATCCCCCGCCGCAGGAATCCTGATCTCATCCGCCCCACTCTTGGTCTTTTGCTTTTCCTGTTTTTTATTTGGCACCGGCACGGGCTTCTTTTTGATGAGCTTGTCGAGTCTGGATGTTGCCATGGAGGAAGTGTGGAGAAGAGCTTAAGAAAACAGGAAGAAGGACAGGGATGGAAGTGGCAGCGGCCTATGCCCGCTATGCCATGGAGTAAAGCCACGCAAGGAATGACTTGCGGCGGCAGATCTCCGCCCTCATTATTCCGATGCCGATGGAGCAAGCCAGCCCATAAGCTGGCAACGAAATAATCACTCGCATGACACCTGAATGAAACAGAAGCCGTCCAGCGCCAAAAAGCGCCCCCCAGTGAAGAAGCAAGCAGCCGTCACTGCTAGGGCTGCTCCCCCAAAGACACGGCCCAAGCCCAAGGCCGCAGCCAAGACCAGTAAAGGCAGCATTGTGTCCTACAAAGTCAATCCCCTAGTGCGGGCCGGCTTCTACCATGAAATAGCAGCCACTCTTAGAAGCGCCCGGGCCAAAGCCTATCGCGCCATCGACTCCCTCATGGTGGAGGCTTACTGGAACGTGGGGCGCCAGATCATTGAGGAAGAGCAATTGGGGACTGAGCGGGCGGACTACGGCGCTTACCTGCTGCGGAACCTCGC
>JAYVJI010000465.1:0-2939 GCA_043769435.1 Verrucomicrobiota bacterium | reverse complement strand
CCTGCCGTAAAGGCTCACTGGCGTAGGGGTTGAGCGATTTTTCGGGGTTCAACTCACGTTTTTAGGTTTGAAGCTGATAAAAGGACAGGCCTTTCTTGGATTGGCCTTAGGTTTGAAGCTGATAAAAGGACAGGCCTTTCTTGGATTGGCCTTTCTTGGATTCATAGGCCATGAGCCGCTAGAAAAGCTGATAAAAGGACAGGCCTTTCTTGGATTCAAAGCAGAAAGGGTACGGTGAGGTCCAGGAGCAGTCCTCCCCAGGTCATAAGCGCGGTGCCGATGGCAAGCTGCTCTCACTGCTGGCTATGCCGTGCTGCTCGAGATAGCCAGTGAGCCAGTAGCGGCACTGCTGGCCAGAAAGCCAGCTGCTGTTCAATTTCGAAATGCCAGAATACCAGTAAACGAGGCACAGCAGCAGGCGAAACATATCCGCATGGATGGCGGGCACCCGTGTGCGCCGGACGATGCGCCCGGCGGTGGCGTCTTCAGAAAAAGCGGCGTGGGCAGGCACCAGCACCATCAGCGCCGCAATCCAGCACATTAGGTAGTCGTGATTGAGGTAATGGCATTTCTCCAGCACGAACAGCCGTAGGTGGACCACGAAGAGGACCAGCGCCGCCACGCGATAGTGGAGTCCCACGATGACCATCACCGCCGCAGCACACCCTGCAGCCGCCCACAGAAAAAACGGGACGCTTGCAGTGGTGCTCCAGTATTCCCATCCGCTGTAGTGAAAGGCCACCTTCCGCATCAGATAGGAATTTCGCCCGCTGAGGATGCCCAGCAGGGAAAAGATGCTGATCAGTCCGTAACCGGTGCGCAACCAGAGGAGGGGCGCGATGGAGTCGTCCCGCAGCAGCCAGCGCAGCCATTTAGCGCTGGGCATAGGGCTGGATCATTTTGACGGCGATGGCGGCTCCGTGATGACCGCTCCACACGGTGGTCAGCGGAAGTCCGCTCGCGGGCACCATGGGGGAGTAGAGGGAATAGGTCAGGAAGATGTCGCACGGCCGTTCGGTAAACCACTGCCGGCAGATGCCGGGCCGGCACTCACTGGGGAGCGGCGGGACGTCATACATTTTTCCGGAGAACGGCTCGAGTTCGGTATCGAAGAGCGGCATGCCGGAGTCCACGGCAATGACGCTGACATTGTCCTCCATGCCCATCTGGTGGATATAATAAGTGACGCCCTGCATGAGATAGGCGGGACAGCCCACGGAGACCGTTGATTTTTCGCCGGAGAGCTCCGACTGGATCCAGGCGACAAACTGGCGGGTGTCCAGATCCAGCGGCCACATGTAGTTCGTATTGAGCATGGAGCACTGCATGGACCGTGCGAGGTTCAGACCGGAGCCGCAGACCGCGGCGAAGGTGAGAACGGCGCGCAGACGCGGGCCGGTGCGGCGAATGAGCCACACCGCGCCGAGAGCAAAGGCGAGGGCGAGGGCCATGTACAGCATGAGGGCGGTCCGCTCCACGATGAACAGCGTACCGGTTGTGATGGCGGCGGCGAGGGGAATGAGGATGCCGCCGCCGACGGAGAGGGACACGCGCCGCAGCGTCCGACCGCCGAGCCATCCGGCCAGACACGCCTGCACCACGGCCAGCGCGCCGAAAGTAATGACCGAGTAGACCCGAATCCACACTGTGCCCGAAAAATAGGCCCCGCAGGAAATCATGGACTGGACGGTGCTGTCCAGAAAGGTGTCCCGCCCGCCGTAGTAGAGAAAGCCACGCTTGCTGAGTTCCCGGGTGAGCACCGCGAGGAGGGCCACCACCGGGAGATTGATGCCGCAGAAGGCCATGGCGGTGTCGAATTTATGGTGCCGCCACAGGCGGAAGAGCAGGCCCCCGTACGCTCCCGCGATCACCGGCGCGCCGCTGTAGTTCGACAACAGCGAGAGCGCGCCGAAGAGGGTGACGAGAAAGATGTTTTTCCGGGAAGTGGCACCCCAGATGGTGAGGATGAGCGTAATGAGACCGAAGGCGCAGGCGAGGCCGTAACCGCGGGCAAGGCTGAAGAAATCCAGGAGCATGGGATTCCCCAGGAGGCAGGCGGCGGTGAGCCAGCGGAAAAGCGGTGGTCGCTTCCGGAACACGAAAAATACCGTTAGGACATAGAAGACTCCGGCGAGCACATTGGGGATACGGAGGACAAACTCAGACCATCCGAAGGTGTGGCCCAGCGCCCAGATAGCGAGCGAATTTACCGGATGAAAATTCGTCCGGGATGAGCCAGCGCCCCTCCACCGGACTGTGGATCCCGGGATGCCCGGTCACGATGGTGGGGCCGCGGTCATTTTTCTCGATGGTGACGGTGCCGGGGCGCTTCCCTTCCGGCAGGCAGTGATAAAGGATATGGCTGAGGGAGACCGCGGCGTCCCGCGTGCTGACGAGAGCGACGCAATCCGGCCCTATCAGGAATCCGTCCACCACTTTCGAACCATGACAGCTGGCACAGGAGGTGTGCCGGGTGAGGAGCGGCTGCTTGAGAAGACCCTCCAGGAAAGGGGCGGACGGCAGGGTCTCTGGATTGGACGGCGTCACACGGAAGCGCTCCTGGCCAATGTTGAGGGCCTGCGCTTCGGCGTCCCACGCGGCTTGGTGCCGGGTCGTGACCGGGAGCGGATAAAACCGGTGGGCAGGGCAGATGCCGGTTCCCCGATGGCATTCCCTAGCCTCGGACAGGGTGGGAGTGGAGGCATCTACCCAGAAATAGTAGGCGATGGACGGGGAAACGGATTTATCCTTCAACAAAAACCAGTGGGGGGAAATGCGGCCGAGCCCGAAGGTGGCAGTGCCATCCGCGCTGACGAGCAGGGCCGAAGTTGGCAGCGCCCGCAGGCTGCCGATGTCTGTAGCGAGGAGCGCCCGGAGCCCGGCAGACCGCTCGTTGGGGAGAACATGCGGGGTATAAGGGGACACGCGGCGCCATGGGC
>JAYVJI010000464.1:0-5574 GCA_043769435.1 Verrucomicrobiota bacterium | reverse complement strand
TCCTTCCTTTGGATAAATAGCCACTATGGGTTGATCCGTTTTCCCGGTGCTTTCTACGACCATATTTTCATAGAGCACTGCCGCGCTGAGGTAACCGGGCCCACCCTTGAATAGCTTTTCGCCGAAGAAACCAGTGCTCTCACCATAGTGAACCACGGCTGACTCGATGGTGCGTATGTATTCCCCGACGGCAGGAGTCTGCACGTCAGCGATCGTCAGGCCCCGCTGTTTGCCCGTCGCGGCATAGACTTCAGCGAGGCTGGAGAGCATACCGCTGTTACTGAAATCAGGGTGGGTGTGGCCAAAGCGAAACTGGCCCCAGTGCGGCGCGCCCCGGGAAGCCCAGCCACCGGCACTGACGGCCAGCTCATGGATGTCCGCCCAGCCTATCGCCTTGGCGGGCCATCCTAGCGCTTCCGCCATGGGCCGCCACATGGCGATAACGATGGGAGAAAGCACAAGGTTCACGGGCGGCTCAGTCAATGGCTGCCCGGAGGCGGCGAAACTCTGCGCATTCCCGGCTTTCAGAAAAACTTGGGAGGCAGGACTGATGAGATGCGGCTTCCGGGTAGCGTTCACTACCTCGGCCACGCAGTCGCCCGAGCCCATGGCAACGGTTTCAACAAGGACAGGTTTGCCATCGGCCAATTTGGGGGCAGTATTCAGAAACCCGGCGGTGGCGGCCTCCAACCATGTCCGCTTCTCAGATCCATACGTCATGGTGATGATGACCGCATCGGGAGGGATAGCGGGAGCTGCAGCCGGCGTGGGCTTGCGGCTGCAGGCAGAGGCGGTCACGATCAGAAAAGCCAGCAGCACTGTCCGTGCTGTTGTTTGGTAATTTGGCCCGGGGGCCTTGGTCGTTGTCATAGTAGACACGGTAAGAATTCATCTTGAGGGACATTCCACAAGGGGTTAGTCCGTGACAATTCCGGCACAGAGGGCAGGCGGGAATCTCCGCAGATAAGTCTCACTTGTGTTCAGCGTCCATAGGGTTTCGACTCAAAAGACTATGCCACGAATAGCCATCCGCGACAAAGCCCTGCGATTAAATCTTGACGCCTCCAAATACGGTACGTTTGCCGAGATAGGTGCGGGGCAGGAAACTGCGGCGTGGTTCTTTCGTGTAGGCGGCGCATCCGGAACGATCGCCAAGACCATTTCGGCCTATGACATGACGATGAGTGATTCCATCTACGGAGTGAGCCAGCGCTACGTATCGAGAGGGCGACTGGTCGCGATGCTGGATCACGAATATGGACTGCTCACAGAACGGCTCAGTCCAAAGCGAGGCGACACCACGACTTTTTTCGCCTTCTGTAATACGGTGCGGGCACGAGCGTTTTCCGACAAGGGACTGGCGGAATGCCACGGGTGGCTGGGCATTCGCCTCCAAATCCGGCCCGGCGGTCCTCCCAATGACATCTTGCTGCATGTCCGTATGCTGGACGATACCAACCTAGAACAGCAGAAGGCTCTCGGTGACATGGGGGTCAACCTTATCTATGCCGCGCTCTACCATCGCGATAACCTCAAGACGTTCATCGAGAGCCTCACTGAAGACATGCGCGGCAATGACATTGAGGTCGACATGCTGGCGTTCAACGGACCGGATTTCAGCCACATAGATAACCGCGAAGTAGCGCTGCAACTGACAGAAAGCGGCCTGACAGAAGCTGCATTTTTCACCGCCAGCGGTGAGGTCATGCAGGCAAGTGAAAAGCTCTACAAGCAGCCGGTGCTGGTGCTGCGCGGAAGTTTCAATCCCGTCACCCTCGTGCATGAAGACATGCTGGAATGCGCTGCGGCAGAGTTTCGCCGCCAGCTGGCAAAGCCTGATCAGCCCATCGTGGAACTCATGGAGTTCAGCATGAACAATCTTTTTTCCCCGCCGGGGGAATTCAATCACCAGGACTTTTTGCACCGGGCCTCCACGCTCCAAAAGATGGGAAAAAACGTGTTGATCTCGCGCTTCGGGGCCTTCCACCGGCTCGGCTCCTACCTCAGTCGGCATACTCAGGAACCCGTAGGTCTGGTGCTTAGTGTGGACGTACTTGAGCGGCTGTTTCAGGAAAAATGGTATGAGGATCTGCCCGGTGGCATCTTAGAGAATTTCGGTCGACTTTTTAAGCACAAGCTGCGCCTCTACGTGTATCCAGTGCTCGACCGGGAGACCAACCAGATACAAACTGCGGCAAGGGCACAGATACCGGATTCGCTCCGCAGCCTAGCTGCCTACCTGAACGAAAATGGCCGCATCATCAGTATCGCAGGAAATGCCCGGCGTGAGTTGCTGGAATACTGGACCACGGACATCCGCCGGATGATAACCGAAGGTGACATGCGCTGGAAAACGCTGGTGCCGCCGGAGGTCGTGGAGGTCTACTCGCAGAGCGCTCCATGATCCTGTTTCCGTATCTTTTACACAACCCGGGGCATCCATGACGCTCGCGAGTGCCGTTCCTTATTTCCTATCACCACGCCACCATGAGTCTCGCCCTTAACGCCCTCACTTACGATCCTTCCCTCCGCCAATTTCCTCCATTTAATCTGGAGCGCTTGCTGGGCTCCGTGTTTGCACCCACTCAAGGCTGCAGGGTCTGCGTACTGATTGATCTGCCTGACATCAGCCTGATGAAGGACAATGGGTTCCTCGGAAAAGCGGAATTTGCCATTCAAGGCCGTGCTGTGGAAAACTTCCAGATGCCGCTGAAAAGCGGCGTGATGCAAAAGCTGGGAATGACAGGAGGGGAGATGTTTGCCTTTAAAATGACAGGAGGCAGCAATCTGGATTTGGAAGATGAGTGCACTGACGTTCATGGCCGGACGCTCAGTCTGGAAAAATATGTTTACCCCGCCTATGACATTATATTATGCATCTCCACATGGAGCGCCACCGCACCGCTTACGGCCATGGCTAAGAAGCATAACTTCCGCGGAGCCACCCTGCACGGCGTAAATGAGGTGATCCTCAACAGTGGGCTGGCAGTGGACTATGATGAGGTCAGCCGGGATGCAGAAAAGCTGCGCCTAGCATTGACCGGGGCAGACAGGATGGAAATCGATTTTACCCTTGAGGACGGTGAGGTGCTGACAGCAAAACTGGAACTCAACGGACAGGAGGCGCAAAAGAGTCATGGCCTCTGCCGCGGCACCGCACCTGACATCGCCAATCTACCTGCAGGAGAGGTCTACTTCGTGCCGCAGGGGGCGGAAGGCGAGTTTCCCATGAAGTATGAGGACGGCACGTTGGGGAGGTTGACTGTGACCGGCGGACGCATTGTGGAGTCTAAATTGATAGGAGGGAACCCGAAAACTATCGCCGCCCACAACGCGAAGCTGCTGGATGACCCCATGACAGGTGTGCTGGGTGAGCTTGGATTTGGAACGCAAATCCTTCCTGTTAGCGGCGCGGACATTCAGGACGAAAAAGTGCTGGGCACATGCCACATGGCCACTGGCCGGGATGACCATCTGGGAGGCCATCTGACGCCTGATCTTTTCAAACATCACCGGAACGCCACCCATGACGACATTCTCTTCGCCCCACACAAGACGCCCAATTTCGATATCAGCCAGGTGCGCATGTTCCGCGGCAGCCAGCAGGAAATAATCATTGAGCACTTCAAGCCCTCCCAGTATATGCTGGATGCGCTTGCGGCAGGCTAGTCCATAAAGGGGTAGGGACGCATCGCGCCCCCTCCATCCAGTTGTGAATATTTACGAAACGGACCGCCTCCTGCATGAGTATCTGCTGTTCCATTACGGGCGGCCGGAGCAGATACTTCCCTGGCCGGATGGGCCGCACAACGCGCTGGGTTTTGCTGCGCGCACAGTCATGGAAATGCTGGGGAAGCCAGCCGCAGGCAGGGCCTTGGACTTGGGCTGTGCTGTGGGCAGGAGCAGCTATGAACTTTCGCGCACCTGCGGAAGTGTGTTGGGTGTGGATTGGTCAAAGAACTTTGTGCTGGCAGCGGAGCGCATGGGCCGCGGGGAGCCAGTGCCCTGCGGCGTTAGGCTGGAAGGTCATCAGAGCATCGTGGATTCTGTGCAGTTGCCGGAGGGAGTGCATCCGGATGTTGTTTCCTTTGAGCAAGGAGATGCCATGGACCTACGCCCGGATCTAGGTGCCTTTGATATCGTCCATGCTGCCAACCTCCTCTGCAGGCTGTCAGATCCGGCCGCGCTTCTCAGTAGATTACCCTCGCTGGTGAAACCAGGTGGGGTGCTCATCCTAACTACTCCCTGCACGTGGCTAGCAGAGTTCACGCCGCCTGCCGCTTGGCCACAGGCCCGCACTCTGGACTGGCTAAAATCCAGTCTGGAGCAGGACTTCGCCCTCGAACACCAGCGGGATCTCCCTTTCCTTATCCGCGAGCACGAACGTAAGTTCCAGTGGTCCGTCGCACTGGGAACCCGCTGGAAGCGGCGTTAGGCGAATGGCCATAAATAATATTGAAATAACACCGCTAACACTCCTCTAATTGTTCTAACTTTTTTATTGCGGCCTGCGCTTTTCCTAGGGTAGTTTTCACAAACCATTTTGTTAATCCTTGTATGCGGTCTAAGGCTTTTTCAATTGTCCTCATGGGCTTGGCCGCCACCCGAGTTCCTTTCGTTTTACGAAACAAGGTATGCGCTGGGATCGCTTGCAAAATGGCCCAATCGAAAGCTCAGCGTGTCGCCTTTCGCACACGCCGGAGTGTTCTGGATCATGACACGTGGCTTGATGATGCGCTGGCGTTCGCGGGGAAAGACAAGAACCGTTGAACCCTGCAGGTGCCTTACCTCCCGGATGATTCCGTGCCGAGTTTCTGCGAATGGTTCATCCGTGTGAACCACAATATGGTCCACTGCATAAAGGAGACTCGCGAAGCTGTTAAACGCCCCCATCACCACCGGGCTGCGCCGCCGGGCCAGCAGCGCCTGCCGTTGCTCCAAAGTGAGCGGTTTCAGCGTCACCTCGCCGCCTTTCGCAGCGGCAGGTTGCTTTGGCTTCTCGGCAGCAAATTATGGCAGTGCGACGAATGCGGCGAGGAATAGGAGAGAGCTTGGTTTCATCCCCGAAAGCTCGCAGGCGTTTCCCCGCGAGCAATCCTGAAAGCCAATGCGCGCAACTTTCGCACGGGATTAAAATCGGCGATGCGGTGACGCCTGTGGAGTTTCCGCCCGTTCATCATTGCGCGGTGCGCTGCGCTATAGCGTGCGCCGGGCTTCGTCCTTCCGGCCTGCTGCGTAGGCTTCAAACACCGCACGGATTTGGTCGCGCACCCGGCGGAAGACGGCGAGTTGCACTTCTTCCGTACCGCTCGCGTGCGCGGGATCATCAAAGCCCCAATGGTAGCGGTTTACCTGTCCCGGAAACATCGGGCACGCTTGATCTGCATTACCGCAAACCGTTACGACGGTTTCAACCGGCACCGACAGGAATTCGCTCAGGTGCTTTGAGTGGTGCCCCGAGATGTCGATGCCGATTTCCTCCATCACTTTGATCGAGAGCGGATGAACGTAGCCCGACGGTTTGGAGCCGGCGCTTGCGACATTGAAGAGTCCGCCTGACGCTGCGCGCAGGAT
>JAYVJI010000463.1:0-5282 GCA_043769435.1 Verrucomicrobiota bacterium | reverse complement strand
TCTGGCAGAGCGATAATGATGACGACGGCAACAAAGGCGTGCGCCTCAACTACGTCATGGAATACGGCAACTATGGCTACCGCGACGAACTTACGGGAGCGGGATGGAGCAAGGGCAGCGCCAAAACAGATGAAGAAGTGCAGACCGCGCACTGGCACCTCAAGGATCCCGGTGTTGTCCCGAATCTCCTGCACACCGGCGGGGGCAGCCCGACAGGTATCCTCATCTATGAAGGCAAGCTTCTGCCAACCGTCTTCCAGGGCCAGATGATCCACGCAGATGCAGGCCCTAACATCGTGCGGTCCTATCCCGTGACGGAATCAGGCGCTGGCTACAAGGCCACCACCGTGGACATCCTCGGGAGCAAAACAGACCGCTGGTTCCGCCCGGCGGATGTGGCCACTGCACCGGATGGCTCCCTCTTCATAGCAGACTGGTATGATCCTGGCGTTGGCGGTCACGGAATGGGAGACCTAGCCAAGGGGCGCATCTATAGAATCACCCCCACTGCCCATACCGGATACACGGTCGCTCCCGTGGACCTTAAGTCCGCCGCCGGTGCAGCTGCGGCACTCACTAATCCCTGCGAGGAGACCCGTTATCAAGCTTGGACCGCTCTCGCCGGCATGGGTGAGGCGGCGGTTCCTGAGCTTGATAAAATGGCCACCGGCAGCGACGACCGTGCCGCAGCACGTGCTCTATGGTTGCTGGGACGGATGCCAGGGAAGGGCGAAAAAACAGTGAAGCAAGCCTTGGCACACAAGAGCCACGACCTTCGCTGCATGGGACTCCGCCTCGCACGGCAACTGGATCTGGACATGGCCGCGCTCCTGAAGGATCACAAGGACAGCAGCGCCGCAGTGCGCCGGGAAGCAGCCATTTCCCTGCGCTTCAGCAAAAGCCCGGATGCCCCCAAGGTCTGGGCTGCCCTGGCCGCCCAAAATGACGGAACAGACCGCTGGAATATCGAAGCACTGGGCATCGGCGCAGCACTGATGTGGGATGCCTGCCTAGAAGAATACCTGAAACTAGTCCCCGCACCCGAAAAAACCGTCGGCGGCAGGCAGGTCCTGTGGCGCAGCCGCGCGGTTAAATCCGCTTCGCTGCTAGCCAAAGCCGTGAAAACTGAAGGCGTATCAGAGGCTGAGAAAGACCAACTCATGCGCGCCTTCGACTACCAGCCCGCCGCAGAAAAAGACAAGGCCCTAGAGAGCCTGCTTCAGTAGAAGGTTACAGGGTGAATCCGCGCCGCCACTGATCAGCGGCGGGTCGGAAGCACCTCCTTTCACGCCGGTGAGCGCGAGCGACCTTGCGCTAGCCACCATGCCCACATTCCTCCGGCGCGTGAGTTGATGGAATTCACTGTGCTCGCATGCGACGAGCAAGCCGCCTCCATCTTTACCAACTTGCGAAAAATCTGCCCACAAGCAGGAACTCAAGTCAAGACCTCAAAATTGCAGCCGTCGCGCTCGCACACAACACGACTTTTTTGACGTGCAATGTGCGCGATTTCAGCAAAGTGCCGAGGCTCCGTGTGGAGAATGGGCTAGACTGACGCGCTTGCATTTCGAGGACGCCCCAGTCTACCATCCGCTGGAGGAACTGCGCCTAGAAACTACATCCGCTCCACGCTCACTCTGGCAATGCTCCAGCCGAGGCCGATTTTGCTGGCGGCTGCAGGGGTGAGGTCTACGATGCGGCCTTTGATGTAAGGCCCGCGGTCGTTTACCCGTACGATGACACTGCGGCCGCTGCCCATGTGGGTGACCTTAATTCTCGAACCGAGGGGATAGGACTTGTGGGCACAAGCCATAGCTGATGCCCGGTAGGGTTCACCGCTGGCTGTCCGGTGGTCCTTGTAGACCGAGGCGAGCCCGAAATGGCGTTTCCCTGCTGCGGCTGTCCTTTGCGGCTCGGTCCGTTTGGAAACTTGTGAGGATGTTGAGTTGCAGGAGCACAGGCCGATGCTCAGAAGCAATCCGGTGATCTGGAGGCACTTGTTATGGCGTGTGGTCATTGCGGTGTGTCATCATTGTGGAACAGTTTGTTGAACCAGTCACTCACTCCCAATTCTCCGGGCTTGGAGGTGTGAATGATGACTGTTTGGCCAGGAAGCATCATGTAGCCGTTGCCGTTTTTGGGTAGGCAATCCGGGGGGTAGTCCACGATGACATCCCGTCCGTGGACGCGGTGGTTGGGCAGGGGGCTGGTGGAGTCCTGGAGGTTGTTGATCCGGGGGCTCATTTGCAGCACCTTGGATTGATAGTAATGCTTTTTGTCAGCAGTGGAAACAACGTACACGGTGGCGCCTACCTTGAGGTCATCAGTCTGATCCTGAGGCAGGAAGCAGACGATTTGGTGAGGTTCGTCCACGATTTTCATAACGCTTTCCCCCACCTGGGTGTATTCACCGGGGTCTTTGGTGATCCGGTCCACGGTGCCGCCCTTGGTGGTCCTGATCTCGCAAAGCTCGATTTTGGTGCGCAGTTCAACAAATTTCTGCTGCTCATTTTCGCGCAAAAAGCCCTGGCGCATGATATCCTCTTTTTTTGTGGTTAGAGCGTCCATGCCCGCGATGGCTACCGCTTCGTCCGCCATGGTTTTGATGAGTCCGCGGACTCTGTCGACTTCCTTTTGCACATCCGTTTCCTGTCCATCGTTGACCTTTTTGCGGCCCTCTGACTTTGATTTGTCGAGGTTCAGTTTGGAAAGGATAGGCCTATACAGGGCATTGAACTGGTTATCGGGTATAGCTGCTGCTTTCCGGTATGTCTCTAGGGCGTTTATTTGCTTATCCATCTCTGCTATGATGGAGGTGTCCTCTGCGGATTCACGCTGGATTTTGCGCAATTCAGACTCCAGATCGATTAGATCGCTGGTCATTTTACGGGAGTCATCCACACGGTCGGCGGCCACGCTGCGCTTCAAGCCCTCAAGGTCTGCGAGGTATTCCGAAGGGTCCATGACAGCCAGCACAGTGCCCGGCTCCACATGCTGGCCGCGCTTGACTTTAACTTCCTTGAGCCGGCCGCTGTGGATAGGGGTGGCATTTTCCTGATAGACATCTACCGCGCCGTTCATGCGTTTGAATACGACGCCGGTGTTATAAGCTGCATAACCGAGGTAAAGGACACCAGCCCAGACGAGCAGTGGCCAGCACTCGAAGATGCGGCGCATGGTTACCCTAGGTTTGGTGCGGACGTTTTTTTGCCGGTTGGGATGGAATTCACTCATATCAGTTGTGCAGGCAAATGGTTAGATTTCCACGGTCGTGCGCTGCATGACCAAACTGGTCTCGCTGGCGTCCGGCAGTTTCGCAATGGAATCGACAAGGTCCACCTTATAGGACGGGTCGATAAGCCGGACTTGATAGGCGAATTCCAAAACTTCTCCCTGAATAGCCTCGCGCGAGGCGATGAGTTCCGTGCTGGAGCAAAACTGCGCCATAATGTCGGGAATGGCTCTGAGGGCCGGACTGTTGGCGGGGAGCATGAAGCGCAGCAGTCCCTCGAACTCCCGGCGGCTGGCCCAGGGGGACCATGCCAGGAAGAATGCTGTGAACCCGAAGAAGAGCGTGCCTAAAATGGAGACCATGAACACCTGAGCACCGCAGGCGATGCCGATGGCCAGCGCTGCAAAAATGAAGATAACGTCCCGGGGATCCCGAATAGGGGTCCGGAAACGAACGAATGCCATCGCTCCGAGAATACCAAGCCCGCGCGCCATGTTGTTGCCGATGGCCATGATCATGATGCAGATCACGATGCAAACCAGAACGACAGTCTGAATGAAGGTGCGCTGGTAACTGAACCCGGAATGTGTCCAGCGATAAATGTTCGCCAGAACCATGGCGAGGACGAAGGCAATACAGAGCGAGTAAAATATCTCGGTGGCAACAAGCGTGCGCATGGAGCCCAGAGCATCGAAGAGTGGTGCTTCAGTCATGTTATTGGTGTAGGGAAGAAAAAATTATACGGTGCATGGCGGGGCGGGTGATGGGCGCGCATGTTGGCGTCACAGGAGGCGCTTGCAATGGAAATCAGTGGATCGGGAATTATATCCAAATTATATCCAATTGGGTGTACCGGTGGTGGGCTCGCTGCCATCTGCGTAAGTGAACCCCCGGAAGAGGGTTTCTAGGCGCCAAGCCGTGGCGTATTTGCAGAATCCTGTATTGGTTAGATTAAAGCGGCGGACCAGTTCCAACATCCATGTGGGGGTGTCCCGCATGGCTTTGAGTTCAAAAATGTATCCCGGGTAGGGACGGCGCAGGCCGGTCTGCGTGTCCATGGCCCGCCAGTATTTGAAATCGGCGACTTCTTCACCGGGTAGCCGCCATTCGCGGGTGGGCCGGTAGGACACACGGCGGTCAAAGGTGATCCGGGCGTAGTCATCATTCGCACCGAAATAGCTCTCGCGGATGTAGCGGATGAGCATTTTGGGCCGCGCCCCTATTTTCCTTGTTATCCGGCAAAATTCGATGAGGTTGTTGTTTTCCTTGGGGCTCTTCAACATGGGTGCTTTGGAGGGATCAACGACAGAGTTTGGCAGGAACTGGGAGCGCTTCATCCGAGCCCGGCTTTTGATGATCACTACTCCCACCTTTCGTTTCAATTCAAAAAACACCGGGTTGTTGGGGTTGCTGTCGGTACCGTAGGTACGGATGCGGAGTTTGAATCGGGCGAAGCATTTCCGCTCCTTGGCGAGGGCCAGATCCATGGTGGGAGTGTCCAGCTGGAGAGTCGTGGTGATATACTCCGGGATGTCTCCTTTCCCATTCGGGTCAGCCACTGTGAAAAACTCCAAGTATTTCCGGATGGGCGCGACCAAGCGGGGATGGATGATAAATTTTTGCTCGAACCGTTCGATGACCTGATCCTTGGCCCCTTTGCGGCTGGGCCCCAGCGGCTGCCGCTTGGGTAAATAGTCGGCAGCCGACGCAGCAGGCTGAGCCGGAGTTTGTTCATTTGATTCGGGAGATGGGTCGGCGGTGCCAGACATGGATTCAGTGGAGGGACGAGTGTGACATTCCTGTAACAGGGAAGGTGGATTGTCAATTTCTGTTCACAGTCCCACGGAATATGCCCCATGCTGGCAAGGAAGGCACTACAAAAGTGATTTTAATTTTGCCGACTGCCGGACGACGGCCTGGGCTAGCCAAGGCCGCTGGCGCTTGCGGCGCAGTGAACCGGACGCACGCCTTTCTGCTGCGGCGGAAGGCGTTTGCGGCTTTCCAGCGGCACATCCTGCACGCGCCGGACTACATCGCGCATCCCGGCTGG
>JAYVJI010000462.1:0-7027 GCA_043769435.1 Verrucomicrobiota bacterium | reverse complement strand
GCGGGTCGGTGTGATCATGCGGGGCGCGGGCGTTGGGTGAATTTCCGACGATACCATAACATGAATCCGCTCACCGCTAAAATTCCGGGTGCGAGCGAGAGCACGGCCCAGAGGATTTTGATGGGCCAGCCGCCGAAGGTGCCGTAGTGCAGGGCGGTGAACATGTCTTCGAACTGAGGCCACCAGCCTTGCCCTGTGATGGGTTGGGCACCGCGATAGGCCCCGGTTTGAGGATCGAATTCTACCCAGCTTCCCGTCGGGCTGCGCAGGGGCATCTGGTCCTTGAGGGCGGCGCGGAATCGGATGGTTTCGCCAAGCGGTGGCATGCTGATGTAGGGCGTGGCGAAATTGAAATCGGGATGTGTCGTCTTGGCTTCGGTAAGTAGTTTATCAATCGAGAGTGCCGTGTTCCATGGCGCGGATTTAACAACGGGGTCATTTTGGACATGTGGCCATGGCCAGTAGCCGAGATTCCACACCGCGCCGGTGAATCCCAGAATGAGGTTAAAGCCACAACTGCTGATCCCCACTGTTTTATGAATGTCTGCTAGAAAAATCCGCGCGCTCGCCCGCCAGCGGAGCCGGATGAATTGACTCCAAAACTCACGATACAAATAGACGCCGGTCAGACTCAGGATGATCAATAGCACGCCGAAGAATCCCACGACGATGATGCCCCATGGGCCAGCGAAAAACGAGTAGTGCAATTCCAGCAACCAACCGGTGAAGGTCGGTACTTTTTCACTGCTAATCTGCGCAGCCGTGGTCCGAGCCACCTCGATCCATGGCTGTTCTGAGGTACCGAGTTTGGTGAGCCCTATTCCTAACGGCCGCTGGTCCTGAAGCGGTGTGTAGATGGCGTTGATTTCGTGGCCCGGATGATTCGTCCGCAGCTTCGCGATCAAGTCATCGTAACCCAAAGTCGCACCCGTGGATGCGGCGGCAGGTGGATGTAATGCTCCCTCGATTTCCGAGCGGAACATCAGGATACTGCCGGTGAGCCCGACCACGATCAGGCCCAGCCCAGTCACGAGGCCGAGCCACATGTGCAGTTTCCAGAGCCGCTTCCGCATTTGGTTTAGAATTTAAAGCTCAGGCTGGCACGGACATTGAAACCATGAAAGCGGAGGCCATTGAGAAACGAAAACCGGTTTTCAAATCCCCGCGAGCGGATGCCGCTGGTCACATCCGAACTGGCATAGACGCCGGAAACAGGCCGCACGCCGGTGATTTGCTCAATCGCCTGGTTCAAGCTCACCGCGCCGCGATCCTGCATTTCCGTGCGCGTCATCGTGTTGACAGTCTGCACGAAATCGCGTGGCGGCAAGCCCAGCGAGATTGTTGGTGAAGGGGTAGTAACGGCAGCAGCGGGCGCGACACTTTGGCTAGAGGCAGTGAGTGTGAGGAGACCAAGGCCGGTTGTTGATAGGTTGATCGGCAGTGAATTCATACAAAGGCGTCCATTTCATGCAGGGAGCTGGGGGATGTCAAGACAAAGATGCGACCAGGTCTCATTAGCGCCAAGTGACGTAATTTGCGGCGAAGAATTCCTAACTTTGAAAAAGGCACACTTTAGGATTCCTGATATTTTTAAAATTTTCACAAAAAAGCGTTTGTGGAATTTTAATTTTATAATATTATGCGCGATGCCAGCCATATTTCGTTCACGCCCATTGTTTTCCCGAGCCTTGCTTGCGGTTTCCGTTTTCAGTTCTCCCCTGGCTGCTTTCCCTCCCGCTCCCTACTTCACGCTTTACGGGACGATCCGCGATCAGGTGGGGCAGCGTGTCACGGCGGAGGGGGCGATGCTGGTTTTATTAAAAGGTGGGGTCGAGGTGGCACGGACGCCGGTGATTTCCGGGTCGCGGTTGGACGAGAACTTTGAGCTTTCGATGCGGATTGACGCTAATCGCCCGGGCCTGCCGGCCTATACTGATAGAGCGATCGCGGCGCAATCCGCGTACGGGCTGGCCGTGGAGATGAATGGGGTGAAGTTTTATCCGATCGAGGCCTCCGGGACGCTCACTTCAGGCAAGGGCGGGGAGCGGGTGCGGTTGGACTTGAATTTGGGCGAAGACAGGGACGGTGATGGGCTGCCAGATGTCTGGGAAGAGTGGCAGCTTTTCCAAGCAGGGGAGTCTCCGGACGGGGAGGGGCGGTGGCCGATTCATTTGCTGGATCGGAATGGGGACTGGGATAAAGATGGTCAGAACAATTGGCAGGAATACCTCGCGGGGACGTTTGCGGGAGATGCCAGCGAGAGTTTCAAGCTCGACATCAAAGAGAAAATGTCGACGGCAGTCCGGTTCGAGTTTTATCAGATCACCGGCAAGGTCTACACGATCGAGAGGAGTGAAGATTTAAAAACATGGGAACGGGTGGCCTTCCATGTGGGGGCTGCTCCGGAGGCTGGCGAGCCGACGTATGAGGCGACCTCCGTGGGGGTGGTCAAGGCTTTTACCGCCGCAGAGAGCGGTGCGGCTAAATTTTACAGACTTACCGTGCGATGAATTTTAAGTGCCTTTCTCTACTCGCCGTCTTCGCGACGGCTTCTTTCAGCCACGCCCAATGGCAGACCACCAGCTATCCGCTAAAGGCTGGGTGGAATGCGATTTACCTGACCGGTGATGCCAAGCACGGCACCATTGATAGCCTTTTTCCTGCCTCGGTGGTGGAAGTGTGGCGTTGGAATCCGAATCCGACTTCTGTGCAGTTCACGCAGAGTCCGCTCATCCCGTCCGCCGGGACGCCGGAATGGAGCGTGTGGAGGCGTGGTCTGCCGGCTCAGAGCAGCCTGAGCCAGCTCAGCGGCCAGACGTCCTATCTGGTCAAATGTGCCCCCGGCACGGCTGCCAATTTTTCCGCCAACCTGCTCCAGGCCACCCTGCCGCCGCAACTGACGTGGGTGCGCAGCGGGGCGAATCTGATGGGGTTTCCCACGCTGCAAAATGGGGCCAACAGCCCGCTCCTGAGCAACTACTTCGCGACCTTTCCCGTGGCCACAGCGGCGAATACTAAAATCTTCAAATATGTCGGCGGCGATCTCGGACCGGCGAATCCCCTGCAGGTTTTTTCGCCGGCGAATGAGCGGATGGACCGGACCCGCGCCTATTGGTTCTCCGCCGAGGTGGTGGGGAATTTTTACGCGCCGCTGGAAGTGACGTGTAGTCAGCCCCAGGGTCTCACGTTTGGCCGCACGGGGTCGGTCATCACGACGCAACTGCGAAACCGCACCAGCGCTCCGGTCACGATCAACCTCGCGCCGGTGGATAGTGAAGCCGCCCCGGCGGGACAGCCCAGCGTCACGGGCCGGGTCCCGCTCACGCGTCGCACTTTTAACACCACGACTCTGCTCTGGGATGAGACGCCCATCACGGCGGCCTTCACCGAGGTGATCGGGCCGCAGAGCACGGTTGAGTTGGCCTTTGGGGTTGATCGCGGGCATCCTACCATGACCGCGGTGCCTGCGCCGGGATCGCCGCCGCCGTTTTTCGCCTCTTTTCTGCGACTGACGGATAGTGGAAATTTGTTTGATATTTCCCTCCCCGTTTCCGCCAGCCGCGCTCCCTTGGTCGGTTTGTGGGTTGGCGATATTTCACTCAAGCAAGCCGGCTATACCAGCACCGGTGCCGGGAATACCCCGCGTGAGTTCCCGCTGCGCACTCTGCTGCATGTCGCCGATGACGGCACCGCCCGACTGCTTTCTCAAGTGTTTCTCGGCCAGCTCAGCCCCGGACAAGTGGGCCTGTGCACGCGGGAATCCCGCCTGAAGCAGGATAACAAAGCGAATGCGCAGCGCCTCGTCGCGGCCCATCTTCCTTTGGATCAGACCATTATCGGTTCCGGCAGCGTCGCTGTAGGCAATCCCGCGCCACTGGTCTTCACGGTGCAGGTGCCCTTCGATGACCGGACGAATCCCTTCGTCCACCAATATCACCCGGACCACGATAACAAAAATCCGCGCGGCGCGGTCCTCGCCAATCCCGAGCCGGAAGGCAAGGCGGAGAGCTACGACATCACCCGCACCTGCGCCTTTAGTTTTACAGCCACGCCACCGCCCGGCAGCACCACCACCAGCGGATGGGGCAGCAGTGTGATCGGCGGCACCTACACGGAAACCATCACCGGACTGGTGCGGAATAACGATCTCACCCCCGCCAACCGCACCATCACCCTGGCGGGCACCTTCGAACTCCGCCGCGCCTCCGAAGACGGCGCCCTCGATACCGCGCCCTAACACTTTTTAACCAACCAAAATTTTGCCCAATTCCATCACGTTATGAAAATCGCTTCCACTCTTCTCATCGCACTCACCCTCGGCCTTTCTACGCCACTGCTCCATGCCCAGCTCGTGCCGGGCTTGATTAGTTATCAGGGGAAGGTCACAGACAACCTCGGCACCGGCCTGGGCACTGGGGCTGCTATCAACCGGAAGATGCTTTTCCGCATTTATGACAATGCCAATCCGGGCTCCGGCTCCTTGCTGTGGTCGGAGGAGCAGACGGTCACTTTGTTCAATGGCGAGTTCAGTGTCATCCTCGGTCAGGGGGCTCTTCCTTCCAATGGCGAAGGACCCAACCCCAAGCCTTCCCTGCTGGATGTCTTCAATGGCACGGAACGTTATTTGGAATTGGTCGTCGATGGCGGGGACAATGCCTTTACCGGAGCGGATAGCGCCATCACCCCGCGCCAGCGTCTCATCAGCAGCGCCTTCGCGGTGCGGGCGGCGGCGGCGGATTCCGTCACGGCGGGATCGGACTTGAGATTGAAAGACGCAAACAGCGGCCTCGGCTGGTATGGCAGCGGACGGCTTTTCAATGGCACCGCGCTGGATGGTCCCGCGCTTTACGGCTTCGGTGGCGGCGTCCTCGGCACCTCGAATGGCGCGACCAAAAACACCGCCCTGCGCTGGAATAACACCGGCAATGTCGGCATTGGCGGCGTCTCGCCGAGCTCCACCCACAAGCTGGATGTCGCCGGTAGCATCCACACCAGCACCGACCTCGTGGTCGATGGCAAGATCGGCGTAAACACGATCAATCCCATCGCCCGCATCGGCATCCGCTCCGACACTGCCGGCAATCCGGCGATGGCCTTTGAGTTCAGCGGCGGCGGCTACCGCCACTTCCTGCAAACCCGCCACCTCAACAATAACACGGGACTGGGGAATGCGATCGACTTTTTCCTCAATCAATCGGGCACCGACGCAGGATCGAGCGCACCCAACACCGGGAACGTCGTCGGCATGACCATTGATGCCAAAGGCGTCGGCATCGGGCCGAATACCACGGCGCCGTCCGCGACGTTGGATGTGAATGGCACGGCCAAAGTCACCGGCAGTCTGGCGGCGGGTTCCATCTCCACGGCAGGGAGTTTAAGCGCAGGTTCTATTTCCGGGATAAGGTTGCCAGGAGCCCCCGCCATTGCGGATGGCCAGCCAGGAACCTTCAATCCCGGAGGATACATCAGCTTCAACCATCACAACAACAGCGAGGACTATATCGGTTATCGGGACAACACATTTTTTCTGCGGGATGCGGACGGGGGGGGCGATATCGCACAGCCCGACCTTAATGTGGGGGGCCGGGTGAACATTGGTGGGAATAAGGATTCACCTGGCAATCCAACCAACGTTACAGGCGCCCCAACCAACAATACCGGAGGCGACGGCATGAGACTGACCCTCTATCCGGGCACCCCAACAGTAACGCCTTTTGGATTCGGGATCGATAACTCAACTCTCTTCAGCGTGGTGCCGGTCAATTCCTCACACAAATGGTATATCGGCACTACGGAACGGATGCAGCTGAACGCGGCTGGCGACCTCTACGTCAAAAACGTCCCCGTTGCGGAGGAATCCCTGCGCATCATCCGGGGTAATCTTCCGAATACCAACACAACGAGTGGCACCGGCACCGGCTTTACCTACACCAATGTGGGCGGAGACTACACCATCTCGTTCGGCACGGCCTTCACTGGAGTCCCTACCGTAACGGCCAACGTGGTAGGCATCGCCGATCAGGACATCGTCAGGATTCGGAGCATGAGCACTACCGGCACCGTGATCTCCGTGCGCAATGCCGCAAATGGCAACCTAACAAATTTTCCGATCAACTTCATCGCCGTCGGCCCCCGTTAGTTTCCCGGCTCCATGCCTCGGAGCGCGGTGACGCGCCTGATCCATGGGACTCCATACCTTTTTCCCTGGTGCTGCTATGACTAAAAAACTAATCCTCCTCTGTGGGTGGCTGCTGGGAGCGGCGGCCTCCCCGCTGCAGGCGCAATTCGAGTTGAAAGCCGGTGTTTTCAATAACGTTTTTGTGCCGCAGACCTCTACTGGTGCCACCGCGGCGCCTTATGGACCGAAAACGGAGCCGAACCCAACGCTGGTGCCCACGGCCGGGCAGTCCAGTGCGGTTTATAATTTGTCAGGTGCGGCCAGTGGCACCCTCCAGTCCGCTCCGGCCAATGCCGGGCGCACCCTGGTTTTAGCGAAGGCTTCCTTTGGCAGCACCTTCGCCGTGGGGCTGCCACGTTACTCCATCGGGGATACCATCCTGCCTCCGCTCACCCAGGCCGATGGCACCACCCTCGCCGCCAATGGTTATTGGCGGGAGCAGCCGGTGGCTCCGGGCGACCTGATCGAACTCTCTGGCGGGAATACCATGCCTCTTCCCATAGGCACGGTCAGCGTCCTTTCCGCTTCCATTAATAGCAACATCGTCACCGTCGCCAGCGTGCCGGTGGAACTGGTGATCGGTGCCAGCCTGCTCGGCGAGCCGATCACCCGCATCCTCGGGAATACCGTCACTCTCGCTGGCAACGCCGCTACTACCGTCACCGGAGCGGCGAATTTCTCCATCAAGCCGCCCCTCAATTATTATTACAGTCCCCATGCGCAGAAGGTCTTCGCCCACCAACCGGGGCGGGTGGACATCATGTGGGTAACCCGGGTGCCAGTGGGCGGGGTCTATAGCATCAAGTCCGAAAGCTTCGCCGTCTCTGCCAACACCCCCCGGCCCGTCCG
>JAYVJI010000461.1:0-1730 GCA_043769435.1 Verrucomicrobiota bacterium | reverse complement strand
GAAATTACCGCATGAGGCAGGATAGGGATGGATTATAACCGGGAATATCCGGCTGCATCATTGGTAGCCCTTTCGCCGCAAAAATCCAGATTTATTTTTGGGGAATATTTCGAAAGAGCCGCCGCAGGCAGCGCACCCGTGTAGAGGAGATGTCAAAGGGCCACGGGTGTGATCCGTTAGTGATGTGTGAGGGCGGTTGATAATAAATCACAAGCCTTGGAAACATTGCGGCTTCCACCATTTCCACTATTCACGAGGCCCGGAGGAGCTTTCTATGATCCCCGGAAGGTATCTCCATGAGTAGCCGGGGGGGGGCCGTGGAATGAGCCCACCCCCGGTAATATGCAAAAGCTCACTTCTACACCTGAACTGACCCGGGGCCTCAAGGGTCTCAAGGGCCTCAAAGAGGCTTGCGGCCTGTTACCGGAGTCCGGGTCATTCCAGCAGGGCGGCTATTTCTTCCATGCTCAGGCCCTCCATCAGCGGTTGTTCATTTTCGAGAGTGGCGGCGATGAGATGACGCTTTTTTTCTTGAAGGTTCAGCATTTTTTCCTCCACGGTGCCTCTGGCTATCAGCTTATAACTGGTGACCACGCGGGTCTGGCCGATGCGGTGCGCGCGGTCGGTAGCCTGAGCCTCCACGGCCGGGTTCCACCATGGGTCAAAATGGATCACGGTGTCTGCTGCGGTGAGGTTCAGTCCGGTGCCGCCTGCTTTGAGGCTGATGAGGAAAACCGGGACGTTCCCGGTCTGAAAACGCTGCACTTGGGTCTGCCGGTCGCGGCTTTGTCCATCAAGGTAGCAATAGTCGATGCCGGCAGCCTCCAGCATGGGGCGGATGTGTGCGAGCATGCTGACGAACTGGCTAAAGACGAGGACATGGTGCCCGCCGTCGATGGCTTCCGTGAGCAATTCTTGGAGCAACTCCAGCTTTGCGCTGGCTGCTGCGGCGTCTACTTCCATGTCAGGATCTAGGAGGCGTAGATCGCAGGCCGCTTGGCGCAGGCGCAAAAGGGCGGTCAGCATGACCATGCGGGATTTATTCTGTCCGTCTGGGCCGGTGTGTTCTGTGAGCTGCCGGCGGGTGGTGGAGGCCAGCTGGGTGTATAGGTCCCGCTGGGTCGGGGTGAGTTCGCACCACGCCACCTGTTCCAGCTTGCTGGGCAGCTCTGCGGCCACATCCGCCTTCAGCCTGCGGAGCAGGAACGGAGCCAGCCGCCGCGCCAGCCGCCGCTGTTCCGGGCAGCCGGGGCGGGTGGTGATCGGCTGCTCGTAGCGTTCCTTGAATTCCTTTCTGGTGCCGAGGTAGCCGGGCATAAGGTAGTGCATGAGGGACCACAGATCGCGCACGGAATTCTCCACCGGAGTGCCCGTCAGGACGAAGCGGTGGGCCGCGCGGAGGGCTCCCGCAGCTTGGGCATTCTGGCTGTCCGGGTTCTTAATATGCTGCGCCTCATCGAGCACTGCGGCAGCATATAGATAGTGCAAGTGCTCCCCGCTGTCCGCCCGGAGGAGGCCGTAGCTGGTGATGACGAGGTCCGCGCCGGGAATGTCGCAGAACTGCTCGCTGCGGCGCGGGCCTTCTAGGAGCAGGACCTTCAGCTCCGGGGTCCAGCGGGAGGCCTCCGCTTTCCAGTTAAACAACAGCGAGGACGGGCACACGATCAGGCTGGGGCCCTTGCCGCGCAGGGTGCGTAAAAATGCTAGGGTTTGCAGCGTTTTGCCTAGGC
>JAYVJI010000460.1:0-7208 GCA_043769435.1 Verrucomicrobiota bacterium | reverse complement strand
CGGGAGGTTTCCATGGCTACTGCCAGAGGTGTGCATGAGGCGCTAACCTCGCTTGGCGCACAAGTCGTTGATATTGATGTGACAGGAGATGGATTTGCTATCCCTGAAGGGGCCATTGTGTTTAATGTTATTCACGGCACATACGGTGAGGATGGAGGCATTCAGAGCGAACTGGAAAGGCGCAAGATCAGGTATACCGGAGCTGGAAGCGCCAGCAGCGCCTTGGCTTTTGACAAGGCGCGAAGCAAGCAGCGGTTCGTGGAGTGCGGGGTGCCCACGGCGGATTTTCAAGTGCTGCGGCTGGAAGGAGCGACAGCCAGCGATCTGCAAATCAAAATACCGCTGGTGATTAAACCATTGAAGGAAGGCAGCAGCGTGGGCGTCCACATCATCAAAGACGCGGCAGCGATCCCGGCAGCCTTGGAGGATCTCCGGAAGTTTGGACCGGAGGCTATTGTCGAGCCGTTTATCAGTGGTGCCGAGCTGACGGTGGGGATACTGGATGACGAGGCCCTGCCTATCGTCCAGATCAAGCCACGCGACGGATTTTACGACATCTCCAACAAATATCCATGGATGACGGGTAAGGGCGGGAGCGACTATGAGTGCCCTGCGTCGCTGCCTGCCAGCGTGACCGCTGCGGTGCAGTCTGCGGCGCTCGCAGCGCACCGTGCTCTGGGGGCCGAGGTATACAGCCGGGTGGATGTGCTCCTAGACGAAGTCGGCAGCCCGTTTGTGCTGGAGGTGAACACCATCCCGGGCATGACCAGCAGCAGCCTGCTGCCAAAGGCCGCTGCGGCTGTGGGTATCAGCTACCCTGAACTGTGTCGCCGGATATTGGAAGGAAGTCTCAAAATCCAACGATAAACTACGGGATGTTCAAGCCGCGCCAACAACGCAAGGAAAACCATTTCTTCCGCAACCGGAAGCAAGGGGTGCGCCTGCCAGTGGAGGTGCCCATGAGCCGGAAGGAACTCATCCTCCGCCGCAGGATTGCCGCTCTGGCATTACTCAAGTGGAGTGCCGTTTCGCTCTTTGCCGGTTCCATCATTTATTATGCGGCCGACCTGTGGGGTAATGCTTTCCGCAATGGCGGGGCCTGGACGGTGGGCGAGTTTGAATACCACACGAACGGCGGGATCCCGGCCCGCCTCGCTGCCTCCACGGCAGGCCTCCGCCCCGATACCAATTTGATGGATGTCGACATGGGTGCTGTGCGCGAGAGTCTCGAACAAATGCCCCGAGTCAAGTCCGTGAAGATCGAGCGGCGGCTGCCGGATAAGCTCTCGATCACCCTTGATGAACGCATCCCGGTAGCATGGCTCACCAGCGACCGCCAAGGGCTGAGGCGCAGCCGCGGCGGCCTCATGCTGGATGCTGAGGGCATCGCCTTCCGCTGTGATGAAGTCCTCGAAGCCTACAGCCTCCTGCCTTCCATTGATGAACCGGCGCTTCCCCAGGTGCGGGTCGGCCAGAAAACAGACCATAGCCCGGTCAGGACCGCCCTCAGGCTCCTGAATGAAATGAACAACGTCAGGAAATGGCCGGTGCCGCTGCGCATCACCAGGGTCAATATTCGCAACCAATGGACGCTGGAAACGGAATCGGAGAGCGGTGCCAGCTTCACATTCCATCCGGATGAAATGAATCGCCAATTGCAAACGCTGGACTATATTCTCCGCATCAGCATGAAAAGCGGTAGGCTTGTTTCATGGGTGAATCTCCAGATGAACCGGAACATCCCCATGCGCTTTTTTGATCAGCCAGCCGAGCCGGAAGCTAGCAGCTCCGCCATACCTGTCAGTCAAGCAGTCCCCTCCGCCACTCCACCCCTCCGCAAACCGGCATCCCGAAGCCAGCGCTTCCGCTAGCAATCCTATTTTTTTCATGGCCCGCAGCAACATTTACGTAGGACTCGAAATCGGCACTTCCAAGATATGCGCCGTGGTGGGTGACGCCCGGAGTGATGGATCCATCAAAATCCTCGGTGTCGGTGAAGCTCCCTCTTGCGGTGTCCGGAAAGGTGAGATCGTTGATTTTGATACCGCCCAGACTTGTATCCAGGACGCCCTCGTGCGCGCTGAGGACAGGAGTGATGTCATGATACGCCGGGTCTGGCTGGCCATCACCGGTCCCCACATCGACAGTTGCAACAACCGTGGCTTTCTCCGGGTGCCGGATGACCAGAGTGAAATCACGCATGATGACATTGAGGAAGTGAAGGAACAGGCCAGCAACGTCGCTATCCCTCCTGACAATATTTTTCTCCACCGTATCATCCGGCACTACTGGGTCGACGGCGCAGAAAAAGTCGCCAACCCCGTCGGGATGCTGGGCCGGCAACTGGAAGCGGACTATCATATCGTCCACGGCATCCGCACACGTATTCACAACACCGTCCGCTGCCTGCGGGAATTTCCCCTAGAGGTGGAGGACGTGGTCTTCAGCCCCATCGCCGCAGCGCATGTAGTGCTCAACCGCGAGGCCCGGGAGCAGGGCTCCCTGTTGCTGGACATTGGCGGCGGCACCACTGACTACGTGGTTTTTGATGATGGCGCAGTGGCTGCCAGCGGCAGTGTGGGAGTAGGAGGGGATCACCTTTCGAATGACCTCAGCATAGTGCTGAAGATACCGCTCAGCCGGGCCAATAAGCTGAAGATCGAGCACGGCGGAGTCCTCCCGGTGGCTGATAATGACTTGATCCTTCTGCCTGCGGACACCGCTTTTGATGGCCGGGAAATCCCCCGGGGCATCGTGCATGATGTCCTCCGCGCGAGACTCACTGAGACCTTTGAACTCGTGAAACGGCGCCTGCTCGCGGAGGGGGCGCCGCTCGACAGACTGAGCGCAGGGCTCTTCCTCACCGGCGGCACCAGCCTCCTCCCGGGCATCGATCAACTGGCAGAGGAAATCTTCGGCCTTCCCGTCCGCCGCAGCAGCCTCACCCCCATGACCGGTCTCACTTCCAGTTTTGAAAAGCCCCAATACGCCACGCCCATCGGCCTCATCCGCTATGCGCAGCGCGTAGAGGCAGAGCGTCCGGCACGCGGACCGTTTGCCCGGCTCACGGACAAGCTCGGCTCTCTCTTCAGCGGCGCCCGCCTCTTTGGAGGCATCATCGGTTAGACATTTTCATCCTCCACCGTCCACTCCATCCTCAACTGCAATAAATGTTATGCTCGAATTCAGACTAGACGAAGAATCCACCCGCCCCGGCCTCGAAGGTATCACCGTCATCGGCATCGGCGGAGCAGGTGCCAATGTGATAGACCACCTCGCCCTTGAGACCTTGGAGGGAGTTGGCATCATCGCCATGAACTGTGATGTGCGAGCGCTGAATGGCTCCATGTCTCCCCGGAAAATCCAACTGGGCCGGAACCTGACGCAGGGTCTGGGCTGCGGCGGCGACCCTGAGCTGGGCCTAGAAGCATCTGTTAGCAGTGCGGATGAAATACGTACCGCGCTGGAGGGCAGCCGCATGGTTTTCATCTGCACCGGACTGGGCGGAGGCACCGGCAGTGGAGCCGCCCCCATGGTCGCCCGCCTCGCTAGGGAGGCCGGAGCCTTCGTCGTCGTGTTTGCCACCATGCCGTTCGTCTTTGAGGGCAAGCGACGCATGAAGCAAGCCACCGTGGCCCTAGATGAATTGCGTCGCCATTCCAACGCGCTCGTCACCTTTGATAACGACCGCATGGGCGAGCTGATCCTTCCGACAAAAGGCATCACCGAGGCCTTTGAAGTAGCGGACCGGGTCATCGGTCAGAGCATCCGGGCAGTGACCGGCATCGTGAACCGCCGCGGCCTGATCCGCATCGGCATGGACGACCTCATGACTGCGCTGCGCAATGCAGACAGCCGCTGCCTCTTCGGATTCGGTCAGGCCAAGGGCGAAAGCCGGGCGGTGGAAGCCCTAGAGCAAGCACTGCGGAGTCCCCTCCTGGACCGCGGTCAAATGCTTGAGAAAGCAGGCAATGTGCTGGTGCATGTCTGCGGCGGCCCATCCATGACCCTCTTCGAAATTGAAACCTTGATGCGCGAGTTGAACAAGCACATAGGCGATGACGCCCACATCCTTTTCGGTGCGGCCAGCGATCCCTCGCTGGGAGATAACATGAGCGTGACCATCATCACTTCTCTTTCCCGTCCCCTTCCCTCCCCCGCCCTTGCGGGCGTAGAGTCAGCCCCGGCAGCCTCCCTTCCAGCAGCGCCGCCATCATTGATCGCCGCAGCCCTGAGCAGTCGCACCCAGCCAGTGCCCATGCTGCCCGTCGCGCCTAGGGTCCCGGTGATGCCTGCCAACTTCGCCGCCCCAGCATCCTCCACTGTGACCACAGCGACGACCAATGTGCCTACGTTGAAACTGGATGCCAGACTGCTCAGCGACCTGACGTCGCCACTGCCAGTCACACGGCCCAGACCGCCGGAATCAGTGAGCCCGGCACCCGCGCCCGTCCCAGTCCCAGTCCCAGTCCCAGTCAAGCAGGTCAGCCCCATCGCTGTGGCAGCCATTCCCACCGCGTTGCCGGCCCCTGATTTATTTGGTGACGCATTGCCTCCCGTGGCTGTTTCCAGACCGAAGAAACCAAGTTTGCTGAGCCCTGTCGCAGTCAAATTGCCTGAACCTGAACCTGAACCCGTGGCTGTACTGGAACCGGAACCGGAATTCGAAGAGGAGGAAATAGAGACACCCAGCGCCGACGAGGAAACCATCCAAGAGGATGAGCAAGATGCCGAACTGGAACCAGCAGCACCTCAGGATCCCGTCGTCCAAGAGGAAGCGGATGAGGAAATCGTAGCCGAATATGAAGAGGAAACTGAGACCGTGTCTGTAGAGGAGGAGCCAGAGGACTATATAGAAGAGGAGGCCGCTCCGGAACCCGAGCCCGAGCCGATAATGGAGGCTCCTCCGGCGCGGGTTGTTAGGAAGTTTGACCTGAAAGATATCCTCGTGCAGCGCCAGCAGGCCCAGAATGGGAACTACGCCGCTCCCACTGGCGGAAACGGCAGCACTCCCGCGCGCCACCCGCAGCCCGACGTCCAGCAAGTCCCGGCACGCCCCGCACCGCAGCGACCCGCCGTGAGGCCAGAACCGGTGGCCGCTCACCGCCCATCCGCAGAGACCGTTCCTGCCGCGCCATCACGCCCTATTGCCTTCCGGCCCGTTGCTGCCACGACAGCCGCCCGTCCAGTGCCCGTGCACCAGCAGACCTTCGATGAGCGCCTCGAGCGGGCCTCAGTAGGCCACTTCGAAAAAGGCGAGCCTACCGTGGAAGAGGGCGAGGACCTTGACGTTCCCACCTTCCTGCGGCGAAAACGCTAACAGTTAGCGCATGGGGCGTCCAATGCCGCAGCAGCCGATGGCGGACGATGCCACACCGGCCAGAGCCCGCAGCCCCGCAGGTCTCGACCACACCCGCACATGACATTCTCTGAATCCGGCGCACTTCTCTCCGCCCGCAGCGGCATCCTTGACCTCATGGATGACCTCGGCCAGGCCATGACCACCGACCCCGGCATGCGTATGCTGGGGGGGGGGAATCCGGCCCACATTCCTGAAGTCGATGCCGCATGGCGTCAGCGCATGAAGGCGATCATGGAGGATGGTGATGCCCTGGAAAAAATGCTGGGCAACTACGACCCACCGAGAGGAAATCCACACTTCATATCCGCCTTGGCAGCGTGTCTGAACAAGGCCAACGGGTGGCACCTGACGCCGGAAAACATCGCCATCACCGCCGGTGGCCAGACTGCTTTTTTCTATTTATTTAACCTGCTAGCCGGGCGGATGAAGCACGGCAGGATCCACCGCATCCTCCTGCCACTGGTGCCGGAATACATCGGCTATGCAAACCAGGGACTGCATCCCGGACTCTTTCACGGCTGCCCGGCCATCATTGAATCCATGGGCCCGCACCGGTTCAAATACCGGGTGGATTTTGATGCCGTGGAACGCGCCCTGCAGGAAGGCGACATCGGGGCCCTGTGCATCTCCCGTCCGACAAATCCCACCGGCAACGTCCTGACAGATGCAGAAATCGCCCGGCTTTCCCTGCTGGCCCGGGACTCAAACGTCCCGCTCATCATCGATGGAGCCTACGGCCTTCCTTTCCCAGGCGCGGTCTTCACAGAAGCCAGCCCGGTTCAGGCGGACCACATCATCCTCACCCTCAGCCTCAGTAAGCTGGGACTGCCCGGCACCCGCACCGGGATTGTGATCGCACGCCCGGAAATCACCGCTGCCATCGCCGGCATGACCTCCGTCACTGGCCTAGCGAATACCAATACCGGACAACAACTGGTGCTGCCCATGCTGGACTCCGGCGAGCTTTTGCAGCTTTCCCGGGAAGTGATCCGGCCGTTCTACGAAGGCCGCAGCATCGCGGCCATGGCTTGGCTGCAGGCCAGCTTTGCCGGTCAGGAAGACTGGAGCGTACATGTCAGCGAGGGCGCATTCTTCTTCTGGCTGCGGCTGGAAAACCTGCCCGTTTCCAGCATGGAATTCTACACGTTGCTCAAAGCCCATAAAGTCCTGGTGGTGCCCGGCGAGCATTTCTTCTTCGGGCTGAGTGAGGAGTGGCCACACCGCCACGAGTGCCTGCGGTTGAACTTTGGCCCCGAAAAAGCAGTCAAAGAAGGATTCGACATCATCGCCGCCACCGTACGGGAACTACGCAGCACTGCTGGCTGAGGAACCCGGCTGGATGACCCGAAGGCGCTAACTAAATAACTGGAAGTGGCGCACTCACCGACGTCAGTATTTTATTTATTTACCTAGCCGCCCCTGAATCGCCGGATTCGCTGGGTTCGCCGCAGGGCGTCAGAAAGGGTTCAGCCGGATGACCGGGGCATCATCGATGAGGCCGCCCTGCTGTGTGCGCACGGCCCGGGCGAACTGTTGCGCCCATTGCTTGATAGTGACGTCTGCGAAAGCGGTGCTCTGGAAATTCCTGACGCTGATCCAGGTCACCGGGTCTGATTCCCGGTCGGCGAATTGATAGACGACAGCCCCGGTCGCTGGGTCGCGCAGGCGGCCTTCGATGGCGATGGTTCCCTTCACCCATGGACCGGCGACAGCGCTGATAGGGCCGATGACCATACCGGCTGCGGTCTTGAGGACATTGCCTGAAATACTGGTCGGGGTGAATTCCGTCAGGGCGAGTTCCAGCACCAGCGTGCGGCCCTTGCCCGGACGTCCGTAGGCTGCCAGG
>JAYVJI010000459.1:0-9471 GCA_043769435.1 Verrucomicrobiota bacterium | reverse complement strand
ACAGAACCGCAATGACGCGAGCGAGCAGCCCGGTCGCAGGTCAGCCAGGGGCAAAGCCGGCCCCACATTTCCGGGTAACTGCGGGCGCTTCAGGGGCGGAAATGTTGCGGGCGGTGCGCTTGCCCCGGCAGGTTTGCGGTGTCATAGGGCAGGCATGATATCACAACCTGCCAACTTTCAAACCACGCTCTGGAGCGGGGTGATCCATGCTGCTGCGCGTGAGGGTGAAGCGGGTGCGGCGCGGGCCCTGGAGGAATTGTGCCGCCGCTACTGGCGTCCGTTGTTTGCCTATGCGCGGGCCAGCGGTGCCCCGGTGGCAGATGCAGAGGACTCCACGCAGGCATTTTTTTCGCGGCTGATCGCGCAGCGGACGTTGCTTCAACGGGCGGACCCGGCGAGGGGAAGGTTTCGCACGGTGCTGCTGACGGCATTCAAGAACCACCTCAAGGACGAGCATGATCACCGCACCAGACAGAAGCGGGGAGGCGGCGTGAGTGTGGTGTCGCTGGATATGAACGAGGGCCTGGCAGTGATGGACCCTGGGGCTACCCCGGAGGAGGCTTATGACCGCCAGTGGGCAAGGGATGTGGTCAGCCAGGCGACTGCGGCATTGCGCGCAGAATATGTCGCCGCAGGGCGGGCTGACTGGTTCGATCTACTGGGCAGTAAGGATGGCCCGGAACTATCACTCTCCGAAATCGCCCGCCGGCTGGATTCCACCGAGGCGGCAGTGAAAAGTTTTTCTCTGCGTATGCGCCGGAAGCTGCGTCTGCTGCTGGAACGTCAGATCGCGGATACGGTGGCCACGCCGGACGACGTGGAGCAGGAGATGACTTACATCGCTCAGTTGTTACGCAGCGGTGCCTGATGCCGGGCCGGCCCTGCTGAACTTTCCTGCGGTTTTTGCTGTCACTTCCTACCGCTGATCCCGTAGCAGATCCCGGATGAATTCATTCCCTGACTCGATGGTGCCTGCGCTGTGCCCTGACTGCGGCACCACATTGCCGCATGGTGTCAGTGCGTGGTTATGTCCGGTATGCGCGCTGACTGCCGGCCCTGAAGCGGGTGAAGGGGAAGATGAAGATGAGAAGGCGAAGAGCGGGGAAGCGTCAGGCGGGCCTGCCTCCCCTGTAAAGCTGGGGAAGTATCAGCTGCTGGAGGAACTGGGACGTGGCGGCATGGGGGTGGTCTACCGTGCCAGGCAGATCGGGCTGAACAGGATCGTGGCGCTCAAGGTCCTGCCAGGTGCGGCATTTTCCGGTGCCGCGTTGCGGGAGCGTTTTGCCGTCGAGGCTGAGTCTGCGGCCCGGTTGCGCCACCCTCACATCGTCGCAGTCCATGAAGCGGGCGAGCATCTGGGGCAGCCGTATCTTTCGATGGATTTGATCGAGGGTGAGAGCCTGGCGGGGAGGCTGGCTGGCGGCCCGCTACCTTATGCGCTGGCGGCTCATCTGGTGCGGCAGATAGCCGGGGCTGTAGAGCACGCCCACCAGCAGGGAGTGACGCACCGGGACTTGAAGCCATCCAATATCCTGGTGACTCCTGACAATGTGCCCTACCTTGTGGATTTTGGCCTTGCCCGGCTGCGGGAAATGGAGGGCACGCTGTCTTCTGCGTTGCTGGGGTCACCGAACTACATGCCGCCCGAACGCCTGGCTGGAGCGTCCTCTGCACATCCCGTGCTGGAGGACATTTACGGCCTCGGAGGCGTGCTGTATCAAACCCTCACCGGGCGCCCTCCCATCGTGGGGGAAACGCTGCAGGCCTTGCTGGTGGCGGCTAGGGAAACTGATCCCATCCCCCCTGGACGCTTGGTGCCGGCCATTCCTCTCGACCTAGAAACCATCTGTCTGAAGTGCCTGGAAAAGGCGCCTTCCGCCCGGTATGCCACGGCTGCGGAAGTGGCAGCGGAGCTGGACCGGTTCCTCCGCGGTGAGCCTATTCTGGCCAGACCGCTGGGCCCGGCGGCGAGGGCATGGAGGTGGGCCCGGCGACGTCCAGCCATCGCGGCCTTGGGGGCTGGCCTGGTCACGGTGCTGGCAGCTGGCTCCATCATTTCCACCCTAGGCTGGCGCAGCGCCAGCAGCCATGCACAGGCGGCGAAGGACGAAGCGGAAGCGCGCCGGATTCAGCTCTACACGAGTGACATCCTGGTGGCCGGCGTGGCCCTGGCGGGAGGGGATCCGGGACCGGCCCGGCGGCACCTGCAGGCGGCAGTTCCCGCCAGCCATCAAACTGATCTGCGCGGAGTGGAGTGGTATCTGCTTAATGCACTGCTCCAGCCGCGGTCGCTCGTCACCGTTCAGGCGCATAGCCACATCCTGACCACTGTCTCCTGGCACCCTGATGGCCACCAGCTCCTCTCCGGATCACATGAGGGCTCTGTAAAACTTTGGTGGTGGGAAGCGGGCCGGCTCATACCCAGAGCCACTCTGAGGGAGCGGGGCAAGGCGCAGGTGCGGCGGCTGCAATGGCTGCCGGATGGAAGCGGCTACCTGAGCGCCACGTTGCCCCTAGGCATAGAACTGCGGCGGCCCGAAGCGGCGGCCCCGCTCTGGACTGTGCCCGGGGCTGCATTTTCTCTGAGCGCTGACGGGAAATCACTAGCCGTTAGCACCGGCGGAGCTTTTCCCTTCGATGACCCCGGAGAAGTGACGCTCTATCGCCTCACTGATGGAAATTCCCCGCCCACTCTGCTCCGGAAATTCCCGGAGACGGCGCGCGCGGTCGGGATCTCACCAGACGGGAAATGGCTGGCGGTGGGCGTTGCGGCCCACAATCCCGCAGACGTGGAGCGGAATATCCAGCTGCATGATCTCACAAAGCCTGAAGCGCCACCGGTAATGATCCCCACCGGAAGCGCTGTATGGAACATCTGCTTTTCACCGGACAGCCATCTGCTTTCTGCGGCGCACTTTTCCACAAATCCAGAAGTGACGCTCTACGACCTAGCCGCTGGATCACTCCTGGCCCCGGCGGGAGGACATACCCTCCACGCATGGATGACGGCCTTCACCGGTGACTCTGCCACCCTGCTCAGCGTCGCCTCCGACCGTGCCATCAGGGCCACCCGCCTTGCCGACCGCACGGTGACGACGCTGGCCGGGGCGCATGAAAATGAAATCTGGTGCCTCGCGCTCCATCCTTCGGAAAACTGCGTGGCGACGGGGGACAAGGACGGGACCCTTTCCCTCAGCGCCTACCCGCTGCCGCAAGCCCTCCCGGCCGAGTGGCCAGTAGACCGCTATTCCCGTGTGGTTTTTACGCCGGACTCCGGGTCAGTGATCCGGATGGAACGCGGAGCTGATGGCGGCTCCACCTGCCACCGGACGAATCTGAGCACTGGGCAGTCAGAGGCACTGCCGGATCACGGCACCCTGCTGGGAATATCCTCAGGCGGAGACCGCGTCACTCTGGATACTGTGAATGCACGGCTCCTTTTCTGGAGTGAACACGGGAGCGTCCCGGTCAGGACCCTGGCACTTCCGCTCCCTGAGGGCAGCAGCTATTCTGAAACCACCCAGTCCACCATGAGCAGCGATGGCAGATACGCTTGTGTCCTGACAACAGCTGGCCTGGCCGTCCGTGCAGACCTCCTGTCTGGCACCGTTATCAGTGTTCCGGACTTCCTGCCTGAGGAGCCCATTGGCATAACGGTCTCGAGTGATGGCAGGTATTTGATTGCCACCAGTTGGCTGACATTGCTTTGTCGTGACTTCACGGCGGGCAAGACTATCCAGCTGCCAAATGATCCTCAATGGGGCAAGGGTCTGGCGGTCTCCCCGGATGGCCGCTGGCTGTCCAGCGGAGGTGTCAGCGGTCACATCGAGCTGCGCTCACTCCCCGGTCTGGAACTGCACACTGTACTCCGCGGCCACAGGGAAGAGGCTTCCTTCACCCGCTTCTCGCCGGATGGCAAAACACTAATCTCTTCAGAAATAGGTGTCGGCCTGCGGTTCTGGCGCATGGATTCTCTCCGCCAAGCCCTGAGCCTGCCAGTGGCGGAAGCTGACGCCATCGCGATCAGCCCGGACGGCCAATGGCTGGCAGTGACGCGCTGCGTCGCTGGAGGACCAAGAGAATCCGCCCGCGTTCAGCTGCTGGCCATGCCCCGGTGAACCGCGTCCTATTTCTCGCGGACGCGAATGAACTTCCGCACGGGTGACATGGAACGGGTGATGGTCTGCTCAGGAGCCGTCAGGGTCACTGCCCCGTCTGCGGTCCATGAACCTCCGGCGAGGCTATCAGTCGTCTCAATGAGATAGGTTTTCCCGGCAGTGCCCCGGAGGACGAAAGACACGGTATCCGCCACGGGGTCACGTGTGATGAGGCCGAATGTTGGGGCCTCGGGACGGGTGGTCGAGTAGCAGACGATCCCATTGCCGGTGCTCAGCGAGAAGACCTTTCCTCCGCTTATGGAGACGGCTCCGGTGTTCTGGGCATTAGTATTATCAGTGGGGAAAAACTCCTGATCACAAAGCGTTAGGATATCCGGCGGGGAGAAAGGCTGAGGAAGCTGGTAGAGGCGTGTGTTATCAGAGTTGTCCACCTGCAGGGCAGCCAGCAGTCCGGTGGTGCTGTCGAAGCCGATAGCCGCTACACTGGCCGGGACCCCGCCGGCATTGCTCCATGATTTGATGACCGTGCCACTGGCGGTGGCGAGGTCATAGGAGCAGTAAACCAGATTACTGCCATTTGTCTTTCCCCACACGGTGTCCCCGGGGCCGAAGGCTGCGCTCAGTCCAAAGGAGGCAGCCGGAGCATCTGTGATAATGTTAGCAGCAGTCATGGTCGCAGCGGGATCACCGGTGAGCACCACAAAGGAATTCAGTGACCGGGAGCCCAGGAGAATCTGCGTGCCGGCACCGCTGCCCCGGACATCAATGTTGTCACCCAGACGCCCCCCCGCAGCATTTCCTTCATAGACGACGGTGGGAACAGTGGCTGGATCGTCATCCGCCCAGCGGTAGACCTTCACATTGGAAGCGTCGATGCTGAGGTTGGTGGCATAGATGGCACCATCCCCCGCTACCCCCACCGCACTGAGCAGGAAGAAGCCCCCGCTGACATCCGTCTGGTTGAGGACGCCCAGATCGCTCCCATCGGCAGCATTCAGCACCCGCACCGCAGGTGTCGGAGTCCGGCTCACGAGGTAGAGCTTGGTGTTGGCAGCATTCGCATCCAGTGACCGCTGGGTGTCATCCGTGGTGAGATAGGGCCGGGTGCCGGGAGAAACGTGCCAGCATTCCGTCAGCGCGTTGGTGTCCATGGAGGGGAGGGACTCCACCAGCGCGGCCACGGAAGAGGCGCTCCCCGCAGAGTTCCCGACGGTGCAGATGTAGGACCCGGCATTCGCTGCGGTGAAGGGATTTATAGTCAGGCTGGCACCGGGCGCTCCAGATACGGCAACGCCGTCTTTTGTCCATGCGTAAGTGAATGGCGGGGAGCCAGTAGCACTCACGGTCAGCGTGGTTTGGCCGCGCTCATACACCCTCCGGCCCGCCGGACTGCCAGCGATCTGGGGGGCGACGACATCCGGAGTGACCGTGACATCGAATGCCTGGATACCATTGTTGGTGGCCATGGCATAAAGCTTCGCGCTGGTCCCGCTGATGGCACCCCAGTGGATCGCACCCACGCCATTTCCGTTAGCAGTGATGCTGCCCGTAGTGGTATGCCCACTGACGACCAATGCCGGAGCGCTGGGTGTCGTCATATCATAAATGCGGACAACCGCGCGGTTAAGTAGTCCGGATACATTCATGTCCATTACTGCAAGCAGGGGCTTGCCATCCACGACGGCGTAGTCCATGGCAGCCTCTCCAGCAACAGTCAGAGGAAGGGAACCGCTATACGCCCCTGATGAACCGGTATATGTCGTCCTCCGTCCCGAAGTCGCGGTTGTTTGCCGCCCCCAGACGCTGTCAGCAGTAGGGCCAAACGTGATGCCCAGTCGGAAGTCCCCGCTTGCCGGTCCAATAGGGGCAAAAGTAGCGACTGAACTCGAACCACTGGCTGAAAGGACCGCGTAGCCTGTCGTTCCGCTGCAGCCTGCAGTCAGGACGTGCCCTCCGGCGGCATCAAAAAGATCCAGCGAATCTCCCAGGCGGGCACCAGCGGAAAACCCGGTCACAGCGGCATTGAAGAAGACCGTGGGAGCCGGATCCCCGATGTCAGCCCACTTATAGATCTTGAAGTTCGTGGTCGTGGCATTTGTTGTTAGGTTAGCCACGTAGGTGGTGCCGTCCGCACCGCAGGCCACCGTGCTGGCAGCGAACGCTCCGCCGGTGACGACGCCTGTGCCCAGGGCCACGGGACCGAGATCTTCACCCGTGAGCGGGGAGAGCTGGCGTATGTTCACGCCTGTGTTCCGGCTGACCAGCACCAGCTTGTCAAAACCGAGGTTGTAGGCTAATCCTCGCTCCAGTGATGCTGTTCCTAGGTAAAGGTAGATGGCCCCCGCAGCACTGCCTGCGACATCACCGGCCAGAACCTCTCCAGGAGCCCGCCAGCCGTCGCCGCCGCCAAAGGTGGACATGGCCGTGAGGGTGACTCCGCCAAAGCACGGGGTGGCGACTAGTGCGGCGATAAATGCCGGAAGCGTAAGAGAGAGTGATTTCATAATCTGGAGAATAGCGGGAAAGTGACTGGGTTCAGAAGTGGCTAATAAGTGAATATTCGCCCAGTATTACTGAAGTCTGGCGCGGAAGTAAAGCCTCGGAGTGTCTGCGGGAACACTACGGGTGACTGTTTCTTCCACCCCAACTTGAAGCACGGTGCCATCTGGTGTCCAGGAGGCGGAGGGATTCAGCTCGGTGGATCGCTCTATCAAATAGGTTTTTCCTACAGTGCCCTTTAGCTTGAACACCACATTCCCCCCGGACAGGGCCACGTCCCCTATTTCGGGCCGCAGCACCGGTGCAGGTTTAGCGATGGTATAGCAACTAAGGCCATTGTTCGTGTTCAGGGCAAACAGCTTATTGCCGCCGAAAGCCAGCGCCCCGGTTGCGTTGCTGTTGACATTATCAGTCGAGAAGAATTCCTGATCCAGCAGTTCCAGCGTGGCAGGCACCGGATCTGGGAGAGGCATCGGCAGCCGGTATAGCCTGACATTGTCTGAATCGCCGGTGTGGATATGTGCCAAGCAGCCATTCACCGCATCCACCGCGATCGCTCCGCCGGCAGCCGGGATGGCCACGGTGCTGAAACTGCCCAGCAGAGTGCCCGTGCTGGAAATAGTCGTCATCGGCGGATCGCCGTTGGTTTCCACGGTGAATGAGGCGACCGTGAGCCCGCCGCCCGGCCCCTTGCCCCAGACCGTATTCCCCTCACCAAAGGCGATGGTCAAACCGAACGCCCCGCTCGGAGCACCTTCGACTGTGACTGGAAATGCTTGGAAAAACCCCGCCTCATCAGCCTTGAAAATCACGAAGTGATTCTGCGTGCTCGCGACTACGGGATTGCTGCCCGCAGCGATCAGCGTGCCAGCGCCGGAGCCCCGCACGGCAAGGCTGTCGCCGATGCGCAGGCTAACGGGATTCCCGTCGTACACCCGGGCCGGGATGGTGTCCACCATATCATTAGGCCATTGATAGAGGCGGAATCCGCTGCCGTTGTCCGTATTGCTGAGGTTGCAGGCATAAATGACCCCAGAGCCGTCCACGCCCGTCATGTTCAGGGGAAATGTCCCGCCCGTGACGTCCGTCATATTCAGCTCTCCCATATCGGCACCATCCAGTCCGTTCAGCACTTTTACGGAGGCCACAGGTGAGCGGGCTGCGAGGTAGAGCCTGCCGGCAGCCGGATGGTAGCTCATCCCCCGCTCAAAATTTCCTTCCGTCAAATAAGGCCGGGAACCTGGAGAGAGATGCCAGCATTCGGTCAGCCCTGTTGTGTTCACACTGGGCACCACTGTCAGGACCGCCGCGCTGCTCACCGCAGGGAGGTTTGCTGCGTTAGTGACCCGGCAGGTGTAGCTGCCGCCGCTCTCCGCCATCACTGGCTTGATGGTGAGCGTGCTGGCATTTGACGCCGGAATAGCCACTTCATCTTTGAACCACTGGTAGGTCAGAGGCGGGGTCCCGGAAGCACTCACGCTGAATACAGCCAGCCCGCGCTCAAAGATGCTCCTGCTGACAGGGTTGCTCAAGATGGCGGGCGGAGAAACATCCGGAGTCACAGTGACCGTGAATGCTTGTATCCCCCGGTTTGTCGCCATCGCATACAGATTCGCCGTAGTGGTAGCACCCGGGGTGATTTTTCCCCATGCCACCGCTCCCACGCCATTGGCATTTGCGACAAGAGTGCCGGTTGTTGTGGTCAAGCTGCCGGCTAGGGCTGGTGCAGCCGGGTCGGTGACATCATAGACCCTGACAATTGAGGTGGCGCTGTTCATCTCCAGCGTCGCCAGCAGCGGCCTGCCGCCCACCAACGCATAGTCCATGGCCGCTTCCTGAGAGTTGGAGAGGGGCAGTTTTCCCATGTAAGTGCCCGCGCTGCCGGCATAGGTGGTGCGGCGTAAATCAGTCCCGCTGGACTGCCGGCCCCAAACATGGTCCGGGCCGTCCTTCCCAAACGTAATGCCCAGCCGGAAATCCCCAGTTGTGACGCCGGAGGGCGTGAATCCAGTAACTGCTGCTGGGGTTATGACCGGAGGATCCTCCGGTGCGGCACCCGCAGCGGCGGTCAGCACAAGATAACCAGTGCCTCCGCTGAACCCGGCCACTACTCTGGTGTCCAAGCCGGAGCCAGTCACATCCAGAGCGTCGCCCACACGCACTCCCGCCGGCAGTGTCGGCATATTGGCATTGAAATACACGGTAGGCTCCGTGGACGCCGTGGAGGCCCACCGGTAAACCTTGAAATTGTTCACCCCCAGGTTCCCCTGGAGATTGGCCACATAGATAGCCCCGTCCGCGCCCACCCCGGTCATGTTCAGCGGAAACGTGCCTCCGCTGAATCCGCCCGGGTTTGGCAGCTGACCTGCATCCTCCCCCGAGGCAGCGTCTATCAACCTCACGCCGCTGCCACTTGTCCGGCTCACCAGTATCAACTGATCACTGGCTTCCCTGTAGGCCATGCCCCGCTCATTGCCAGCAGAACCCAGATGCGGGGAGACCCCAGGAGCCAGCCAGCCGTTCGTTGCGAACCCGGTATTCGCAGCAATGCTCACGCCTGCGTGTGAAAAAATCGGAAAAACAAGGACGCCGGTAGCGCAGATGAGCAGCGAAGTGAATTGAGACATGATAGGCTAAGAAAGTAAAATGTTTAAAATACGAGGGGCCTAATGAGTAACAGCTGAACGGGATCCACAGTGGATCCGAGGGGACAACATGCGCTGCCTCTTCAGAAAATCAAGGATGAGCGCCATATGTAATTGATTAGCGGGGTGCCGCTTGGGGAAGGGGTTTGCCGGTGAGGAGGGCGGCGAGGGTGCTGGCCATGGGGAGTCGGCGCAGGGCGATCGTGGCG
>JAYVJI010000458.1:0-9808 GCA_043769435.1 Verrucomicrobiota bacterium | reverse complement strand
GGCCGCAGATCCGCCGGAGCGGCAAGTTGCCTATTGCTTCCAGTAGTCAGGCAGCCGGGGCATAGTTGCCCGGAGGATCATCAGTATGTCCCGGCGTTCAGAGTCACCCAGATGGCGGAATTCCTCTGGCGGAGCTGGTGCGGTCAGAATTTCGTAAAGCCGGCGGTAAAGCATGTCCTTGAATCTTTCCGGGAGTGCCTCCCACATACGGCTGTAGATGAGGTGGCTGCATCTGTATTTCATGAGCCGCGTCAGGAGCTGGAAATCCTTCAATGATTTACCCCCGGGCGCGCTGAGGCGGTTCGCGCGAAAGGCCTCCTGAAAGTCCGGCCCGCCTTCTACGCCGCCCTCCGGCATGGGTGCCTCTTCACAATACAGCAGACAGTGCATGACCTTTTTGACATGACTGGACGCCACGAGAGCGGCACTGCCGGTGTATTCCCCGGTGGCAGGTTCCCCTAGTTCGCGCCGCAGCGCAGTCTGCCGCCACATGGAAACCCTAACCTGATAGGCGGCTGCGGTCAGCGCATTGTGCATGGCCACCTGATGCTCCAGCATCATGAGCGCGACTATGTCGCTGTCCCCGCGCGGATAGCGACTGATATCAAAAAAACCGGCGAGGCTGCGCAGGTTGGCACCCTTTTCCCGGTCCATCGTCACCTGGCCATCCGCAGCCACGGCGATCGCATTACCCATGTGCCGCATGACTCCGTGCTGGCCGGTGACGTACCATCCTCCCCAGCGGGTAGGGATGGCGCTGGTGTGATCCGTTAGGGAAGTCCCCGCCTGCAGCAGCGGAGTGCCGCTGGAGTCCGGGTAAACCGAGCGCACCATCAGGCCGGGAAGATTGCCGGTCATGCTCCCGCCGTGGCAGTCCATACAGTTGTCAGGACGGTCCAGCATGGGGATGGCGCGGTCAGGACGCTGGCGGTTGAGAAAATAGAACACCGGTCCCGCTTCAGGGTCCATGGCAGTGAGTTCCAGCACCCCGCCCGGCACCCAGCCTGCGTAGGTTTCATCGTTGAAGTAGATCGCCCGGGGAGTGGATGGCGAGATGAGATCCCGCTGCAGACTGGTCTTCGAAAAAACCAGCACCTGAGTGGCTGTCGAGAGCTGCAGGGCCTTGAGCGTGGAGTCCAGCATCGTCCGGCTGGTTGAAAGATCCAGCACCGCCTTCCCCTCTCTCAGTGCCTGATCCAGCTGAGTGCAGTCATCGTGCATCTCCCGCGAGAAGTAGCGGTGCGGTTCCTCTTCATATTCAATCCGCTGCGCACTGGCGGTGGCGACAAGGCCTGCCGCAGCTAACAATCTGATGGTTGCCTGAAACATGACTACTATTGATAACGTCGGGCATCGGTAAATTTTATCAGCTAGTCGCGTTACACGCCCCGCCACCTCTGCGGCACACGCTTGGAAAACAGCCTTCCCAATCCCTGGCGGCCTACTGACTCGCAGGTGGCGTGGGGGCTTCCGGAGCGGGCGGCTCAGCTGTCATGGCGGCTGGTTTTTCACTGGGCCGGGGCTTCCGGAACTGTTGCAGAAACTGTTGGCGGCGACGGCTGAGCGAACGGTAATTTTTCTGCTGCTCATCGGTTAGGATTTTATTGAGCCGTTTTTCGAAGTCAGTGAACAGGGCACTGGAGCGGCGGCGTAGGTCCTGGCGCAGGCTTTCCTGGTCGCGGGCATAGTTTTCGATCATGGTCTTCACGCCGCTGCGCTGGTCAGCACTCAGCTTCATTTCCTTCTCAATGAAAACCCCGATGCGCCTTGGGAATTCCCGGTCGGCGGTGACATTGGCGGGCAGGGTCTGCATCCGCACCTGTTCCACACGGCGATGGACCACGGTGGTCGCCACCAATCCGCCAGCCACTGCTCCCAGGCCAAAAATCAACAGTGTGATGAGTGCGGGCTTCCAGTGCATGAGTTAGAGATCAATATTCGAAAGCGGATCGTCGTCCATGTTGTCATCTCCCTCAGCATCCGCATCTGCAGCACTAGCCTCTGCGGCATCAGCACTCGCAGTTACCCACTCATCATCGCACAGGTCCATCACCGGACGCGCCGCCCAGCCAGCAGCCGCTAGGGCAATAAAGGCGGAGACCACCGCAGGCCGCCATGAGTCCATCGAGAACAAGGCTTCTGCCCAGGAGGGTGCCCGCTGCAATCGCTGCTGGACGCGGCCTTCGAGCCCGCGGGCAACGCTTCGCTCCCAGTCCGCCGGGCGCGTGTCGCGGGCTGCCAGACGCAGGAGTTCATCGAGTTCATTATCCCCGGGTGTTTTCATATTGAGTAAGCAGTTTTTTGAGTTTGATTCTCGCGCGCATGGCCCGCACTTTGACATTGGACTCGGTCCAGCCGGTGAGCGCAGAGATCTCTACTACAGATTTCTCCTCCAGATGGAGCAGAGTAATGATGAGGCGCTCATCCGCCCTGAGTGCCTGCATCGCGGGCAACAGGCGGTCAGCTGCCTCCCGCGCGCCATCCTGATCCCCTGCGGAAACATCCGCCACCCGTTCCAGGCTTGCCGGTTCATCCGGGGAAATAAAGACCTGCTGGCGACGGCGGCGGCGCTTCAAATGTGTCAGGCAGGCATTGACAGCTACGCGTGAGGCCCAGTGGGGAAAGGGGGCATCAAACCGGTAGGTGCGCAGCCCCTTCCAGATGTGGACGAAGATGTCCTGCGCCAGATCATCCAGCTCCGCCGGACTCTGTACATAGCGGGAGGCCATCCCCAGGAGCCGGCTCTTGCAGGCCCGGAGAATAGTATTGAAGGCCGCCTCCTCACCTGCCTGGGCACGCAGGATCAATTCCCGGGGCAAATCGGATTCGTCATAATCCATCATGGGCGGGCGACGGGCAGAAAAAGTAAAGAAATTGACCAGTGCAGCAGTCATGGCTAGTGCATATGAGGACTCTTGATGTCATGTGGTTACATCAATTACAACTGCACAGCGGGAGAGGGGGGAGGGGAAAGTCCAAAGTCCAAAGCCCAATTTTCAAGGTTCAAATTTCGAGGGAGGTTCAAGCTGATTTTTGAACTGCATTGCGGAAGGGCCGGCGCATTTGCCATTGATTTTGCAGGGGATGAGGTGGTGAATCGGAGCTGATTTTATGCGATTCATCACCCTGCTAGTAGCTGCCGGAGCGGCGCTGATTTTTCACCTCGTCGTCGCGGCTCCCGCGCCTGATGTGACGGTGCCTTTGCTCGCCGGGGAGCCGACCAAAGCTGACCTCGCCCGCGCACGGGAGCGGCTGGCGCAGTGGGAATCAACCGCAGCAGAGAGAGCCCCTCGGGTCATGCGGATCATATACTGGACGCCGGCGGATCGCGAGCCGCTGGCGGATTTTCGTCCCCGGCTCACGCGGGTGATGCAGCACATTCAAAGCTTTTATGGCACGCAAATGGCATCTTGGGGATTTCCCGGACGGAGTATTCAACTGGAAGTGGAGAGCGATGCTATGCTCAAAATCCCGGTGGCAAAGGGCACGCTCAAGTCTGCCGAGTGCAGCGAATCTGACAGCTCAGACGGTCAGGCCATCCGCCGAGATTGTCTCCGCGTGCTGAAGGAAGAGGGGATCGAAGGCGACTCCGAAACGATCGTCATTTTCTGCAATCTCGCAGACTGGGATCCAGAGAAGCGTACCATGAGTCACCACAGCCCGTACTACGCCGGAGGGAGGAGCACCGGTGGCACGGCCTGGCAGGTGGACTCCCCGCTGCTGGACAGTGACTTTCTCAAGGTCAAGGATCAGCATCTGCAGGATAAACAATACGGTCATATCCCGCTGGGGCGCTATAATAGCATCTTCGTCGGAGGGGTGTGTCATGAACTGGGGCACGCGCTGGGGCTCCCTCACTGCCGGGAAAGCGCTGCCGCCCGCGCCGCCCGCGGCACAGCCTTGATGGGAAGTGGCAACCGCACCTACGGCGAGGAGCTTCGCGGCGAAGGACGGGGTTCGTTTCTGACGCTCCCGCATGCCTTAAAGCTGGCCGCCCATCCACAGTTTTCAGGCTCGGTAAAAGCGATTTCTCAAAGCCTGAAGGCAGAGTATTCCGGCTGGCGGTTTGAGCCGACTGCCGATGGCCTCAGGGTCGACGGAGTAGTCAGGACTAACATTCCCTGCCACGCCGTGCTGGCATATGGCGACCCTGAGGGGGGGAGTAACTATGATGCGGCCATCGCAGTGGCAGTGCCTCATGAGGATGGCACTTTCTCCCTGCTGCTCCCGCCCACGGAGTCGAAGTCCAGGGCCGCCGTGCTCAGCTTCGTGGCCGTTGGGGTGAATGGCGCCGCGACTGCCGGAGTGGACAGCCTTTCTGGGTTCTCGCTCAACTGCCGGATTGATGCCGCAGGCCGCTACGACATGGCCCAGGCGGTTGCCGGGATGGAGTTAAAAGAACTGGCGGCCACGGCGAGGGACGGGAAGCTCAGTGCCAGCGTGATGGAAAAGCTCGCCCCCGCAGCGCGCGAGGCCTTGCGCCGTCTCGCATTGCCGGATGACGCTAGGGGCAAACCGGCGCCCGATGCGGCGGCGGATCACGCCAAATCATTACCCCTCTCGGACACCGCGCCGGCCAATGCAGAAACGGGTTACGGCGGAGTGCATTACGATCGAACCCCGGAACGCGGGCCACTCATCGGCCCTCAAGGCCCCGTTGCACATGGCCTCTGGGCTCATGCCAATGCCTCCTTTACCTATCAGCTCGGCGGAAAATGGAAGACGCTGACCGGTGAGTGCGCGCTCCTAGAGACTGGCAGCGGTTCGGTCACGGGCGCGATCCTCGCTGACGGAAAAACCATCTGGGAGAGCAAGGTGATCGGCGCGGGAATGACCGCTGCCTTCTCCCTCGACCTCACCGGAGTCCAAAGCCTGACGCTGACAACTAGGGGCGTCAAAGGCATTAGATCCGCTCACAGTGCGTGGCTGCAGCCGGTGCTGGGTCGGTAAATTCGATGAATATATAAATAAGCCACTGGCCGCAGTAGTGTTATCCATGCGCACGCCGGTGGCATCCAGCCTGTCCCAAAGGGGGATAAGAAAAAGAGAGGAAAGAGGGGAGGCTCTTTCTGGTTCGCCTCAGCATCGGGTGATTGAGATCGAGCGCAGCGGGGAGGCCGCCTGACGGATTCCGCAAAAGTTATGTTTCCGGACGTGGAGGCAGGGGTTCCAGCGGGTATGATGGGTAGGCGTTTTCCGGTGCACCGGGCGGGAGGTCTTCATTTCGCAGGACGTCTCCGGTTTCATCCTGATCAGTGATGTGGTCGAAATTCAAATCACCGTCTGCGTTGGTGAGCGTGCGCCAGAGAATGCCGTCGCGGTAGATCCTCCGGACGCGGATGGATCCTGCGGCTCCCGGGCGTTCATCGCTGACGAATGGTGCCCCGTGGGGGTCGTATTTGGTGCGCTCATCCCATTTTCCGTCGTCGTCGATATCTAGGTCCCGTGTGGACAGCTTGCCCTGCTGCCAGTTCCAGCGAGCGTCCCATGTGCCGTCGCAGTCACGGTCCTGGCGGATTTCCTCCAGCTCACCGTTGCTGGAAAATGTCCGCTCTAGGTCGGCTACGGAGTCTCTGTTCAAGTCCTCGGTTGCTGTTAGGGAGTATGGTTCCCCTGGCTGGATTTTGTTTCGTTTGGCCCGCAGGGAACTCAGTGCCGAGAAACCAAAAACGATAGCGCCGCCGGCACAGACCAAGGCGAGGATGATGATCCCCACGGCGCTGCGTTGCGGTCCAGGCTTGTTTATCCGGCGCAGCAGACGGGTGCCCTTTGCGGAGTGCTCACGGGGCATCACGCGGCCCGTGGTCACAGCGGCCTCGCTGGGCGGCATCCGCAGCAATAGCCGGGCGGCTTCCCTTGAGGCTCCGGGGTCCACCAGGAGGCTGCACCCTCGCGTCTCGCGCACTTTGCTCACGGGGTTACTGTAAAAATGCAGCCTGACCTCAGCCGCGATGCCGCTATCCATGAGAATGACGGCGGCGCGGTCCGCATCCTCCCGCTGGGCAAAAGTCCGCGCGACCACGCGTCTGCCTGTTGCAGCGGGCTTGTTTTCTGCAGGAGGGGAATCGGCGGATTGTTCCATGATTTGAAGGATAGTGATAGGAGACAACAAGCGGGTGGAGAACGCAACTACGGTGCCATGCCTCCGCAGCGCATAGGCTTTGCAGGAACGGATCCCACCGTGTCCAGCCTGGGAACTTCTTGCTGGTGCCGGGAATTAGTGCGCCGTGCAGGGATCGAACCTGCGACCAAGGCATTATGAGTGCCCTGCTCTAACCGCTGAGCTAACGGCGCGTGTGGCCAGCGCATTGGCACGCCCCGGGACAGGTTGCAAGGGAAACACTGACCGAAGGAAAGACCCCCGAAAGACACAAAAAGGGGCCGGAACCCTGCGGATCCCGGCCCCGGAATGATCAGATCAATCCTGACGCGCTGATCAAGCCAGCACTTCGCGGTGGAATGCCTTCCAGTCGTCGAGGTTGTTCAGGTTCACAGCGTCCTTGATGCTGCCGTTGTCTTCGATGTTGTTCTCTCCGAGGATCGCCTTGCGGGTGGCGTCGTCGTGGATATACCCGGCGATGGCAGCGTTGAGCTTGCGCACGGCTTCAACGTCGAGGCTGCCGCCCTTTTTGCTCAGCACCCATGCTTCACACTCAGGATAGGTCGGGCGCTTGTCCTTGATGTAGCCGAGGAAGTCTTCGCGGTCGATGCCGAGGCCGTCGAGAACCATCTGGTCATAGCCCTTACCGCAGGCTGGATAGTCGTCGTTGAGCTTACCCACGGCGCCGAGGGAGGCTTTTTGCCAAAGGCGGGGAAGATGGAGAACGCCGAGAGGACCGGCGATGCCGGAACTGATTACTGGAATGTATTTGGACATAATTTGTTTTGGATGGTGGTGTTTAGTGAGTGGAGCGTGACAGCTGAAGGCACACCAGCCCGAATCGCCGCCACGCAGGCGTATTCCAATCCAGCCCTGCGCTAAAAGCAAGCCAAGGATATTGCTCCAGTTGATTTAGGGGATTCAGGCAAAAAATGGATGAGATCGGCATGCTCGGCGTCCACCATGCACTGGAAAACGATCCTAAATAAAAATTGGAATTATTCTTGATAAGGGAAAACTACCCGGATAACAATATAGGCCTCCACCCGATGAAACACACCACCACCAACCCAGCAAAGCCCGGCCCTGCTCCAACAGAGATCGCCCTGGCCACCGGTCTGCGCATGACCCGGCAGCGGCGCGAGGTGTTTGATGTGATCCAGAGTAAGCGCGACCATCCGACTGCGACAGAAGTCTTCATGCGGGTCAAGACAAGGATGCCCGGCATCTCGCTGGCCACAGTGTACAATTGCCTCGAGACACTCACGGAAAACGGACTTATTCTCCAGGTTAACCTAGAACGTGCCCCTACCCGATATTGTCCAAACCTGGAGGCACACGGCCACTTTCACTGCGAGCGGTGCGGTGCCATCGCCGATGTGCCTTTTTCGCATCCCTCCGGAGCAGCGGGGATGGTTTCCCTGCCCAAAGGGGCGCTGGTGAACAAGGTGGAATTTTCCATGCGCGGCACCTGTCCCGCCTGCACGCGCAAGGCAGCGCGTGCCTGAAAAATTACTAGAATTATATGATGAAACTCGAAATCAAAGATCTCCATGCCAGCATCGGCGAACGTGAAATCCTCAAGGGCCTGAACTTAGAGCTGCCCAAAGGTCAGGTGCATGCCATCATGGGCCCGAACGGATCAGGGAAAAGCACTCTCAGCAAAGTCCTCGCAGGCCATGCTGACTATGCAGTGACCAGCGGCGCTGTGCTGATGGATGGGGTGGACCTGCTCTCCATGGCTGTGGATGCCCGCAGCCGTGCGGGGCTTTTCATGGCCTTTCAGTATCCCATGGAGATTCCCGGTGTGAGCAATGCCAACTTCCTCCGTGCTGCACTTCAGGCACGCCTGCCCAAGGGCCAACAGATAGACGCCGTCGGCTTTTATAAGCAGCTCTATACAAAAATGGACATGCTCAAAATGGACCGCTCCTTCACCTCCCGCAGTGTGAATGAGGGCTTTTCTGGCGGTGAAAAAAAGCGGAATGAAATCCTCCAGATGGCCATGCTGGAACCAAAGTATGCCATTCTCGACGAGACGGACTCCGGCCTTGATATCGACGCTCTCAAAATAGTCTCTGACGGCGTGAACGCCATGCGCAATGCGGACACCGGGATCCTCGTCATCACTCACTACCAGCGCCTGCTGGACTATATTAAACCCGACGTCGTCCATGTGCTCGCGGATGGACGTATAATCAAAACAGGTGGCCCGGAACTTGCACACGAATTGGAAAGCCGCGGCTACGACTGGGTTCTCCAAGCGGCTTGATTTTTACCTTATCATTATCTTATGTCCGACACCTCCACCCTTGCTGCGGAAACCGACAGCGACACCATGTCCGCCGTGGATATCGACCGTTCCGTCGGCGATTTTTCCTATCCGGAAAATAACAAATATGACGCGGGATACGGCCTGAGCGAAGCCACCGTGGATTACATTTGCGACGTGAAGGGCGACCCGGATTGGGTCCGCGATTTCCGGAAACGCGCGCTGAAGGTTTTCCAAGACAAACCCATGCCGACCAACTGGGCCACTCGGGATTTGGAGGCCATCAACTTTGACAAAATCCGCTATTATCTGGCAAATGGTCAGGCTCCGAAACGCTCATGGGACGAGGTTCCGGAAGACGTGAAGCGGACGTTCGAGCGGCTCGGTATTCCTGAGCAGGAAAGGAAATTCCTCGCCGGAGTTGAAGCCCAGTTCGACAGTGAGGCCGCCTATTCCAACATCCAAAAGGCCGTTTCTGATCAGGGAGTTATCTTTGTGAACAGCAAAGAGGGACTGAAAGAACACGCTGAGATTTTTCGCCCCTGGTTTGCCAAGGTGATCCCGACCGGAGACAATAAATTCTCAGCGCTGAACAGTGCGGTCTTCAGCGGAGGTTCCTTTATTTATGTGCCAAAAGGAGTGAAAGTAAAACACCCGCTCCAGGCTTACTTCCGCATCAATTCAGAAAACTTCGGCCAGTTTGAGCGCACGCTCATCATCGTGGATGAGGGGGCTGAGGTCATGTATATGGAAGGCTGCACCGCGCCCAAATTTGAAACCAGCACGCTGCACAGCGCGGTGGTGGAACTGGTGGCTATGAAGGGCGCAAAAATCCAGTATGTGACTGTTCAAAACTGGAGCAACAATGTATTCAATCTGGTCACCAAGCGCGGCATCGCCCATGAGGACGCAGAGATCCGCTGGATAGACTGTAACATCGGCAGCCGTCTGACCATGAAATACCCCGGAGTCATCATGAAGGGCAAGCGTGCCCGCGGTGAAGTAATCAGCATTGCCCTGTCAAATAGCGGCCAGCATCAGGACACAGGCGCCAAGATGATCCATGCCGCAGACGAAACGACTTCCAATATTGTCAGCAAATCCATCAGCGTGGGCACCGGGCGCTCGACCTACCGTGGCCAGGTCCACATCCCCAAGCACCTCAAAGGCTGCAAGAATAACACCGAGTGTGATGCTCTGCTGATCAACAGCCACAGCCGCACCGACACTTATCCTGCGATCACCGTGCGTGGAAATCAGCACGCCGTGCAGCATGAGGCCAGCGTGAGTCAGGTGAGCGCTGAACAGGTATTCTATATGCAGCAGCGCGGACTGAGTGAGGCGGAGGCGATGAGCCTTTCGGTGAACGGATTTATCAACGACCTCGTCCGCGAATTTCCCATGGAGTACAGCGTGGAACTGAAACGGCTGATTGA